>NZ_BAAGAB020000033.1:0-29167 GCF_047159895.1 Lysobacter xanthus | reverse complement strand
GTGGGCAGCGGCTCGAAGGCCAGCTACTACCCGGCCGAATGCCGCTAATAGCCGGCGCGTGACCGAAAGCCCCGGCAGGTTCGGGGCTTTTTTGGGGCAGCGGTTTGCCGGGTGGTGAACGAACCGTCCTGGATACACGCACGACGTGCGAGCGCGCACCCATGGAGTGGGCGCCGGTCGGCGAGGTGGACCGAAGCCCCGTCGGCACCGTGAAGCCCGGCAACTCCCGGGAATCCGGCGCGTATCCCGGGTGTCGTCCGCAACCGCGCGAGGCGCGATGCGCGCACGTGGATCGCCGTGCCAGACGTCGAATAAGCGCGACCGCTACGAATACGTGACCGGACGGATTGGAGCCACCGCGGCGCGGCCGAGCCAAAACGGGTTCGGCGTAGCCGACGCGTTCGTCGGCGCCAAGCTATAGCGAGATGTCCGCCCTGCGCCCGCTAAGGATCGTGCGTGCTGTCGCGCGAGGCCATGCGCAGGGCCTTGCTGACCAGCCACGGCGTCAGCGATACGCCGGGTTCGCTGAAGACGGCGCGTGCGATGCCTTGTCACTTGTCGAGCGGGATCCGGCAAGCGGCCGCGCAAAAGGCGCCTACCGCAGAGTCCGCTGAAAACGAAGCGGCGTATGCCGGATACCAACCGCGCCGTGGAGAAACCCGGTTGCGGGAACCCTCGGCGCGCCACAGCGCGGAGGATGGTGGGTCGTGATGGATTCGAACCATCGACCAGCGGATTAAAAGTCCGATGCTCTACCGACTGAGCTAACGACCCACGTCCGGCGGCCAGCCACCGGGGGCGCGATCTTACCGCAGGTCGCGCAGCCCTTCAGCCGACGGCGTATCGCGTGGGATCGGCGACCCCCGCCGCGTCGAAGCCCTGAGCGCGCAGCCGGCAGGCATCGCAGTCGCGGCAGGCGCGGCCGTCGGCATCGGCCTGGTAGCAGGAGACGGTCAGCCCGAAGTCGACGCCGAGGCGCACGCCCTCGCGGACGATGTCGCCCTTGCTCATGAACTGCAGCGGTGCATGCACTCGCAGCCCCGCACCCTCGACGCCCGCCTTCGTCGCGAGGTTCGCCAGGCGCTCGAACGCGGCGACGAACTCCGGGCGGCAATCCGGATAGCCCGAGTAGTCGACCGCATTGACCCCGCAGAACAGGTCGTTCGCGCCGATCACCTCGGCCCAGCCGAGCGCGAGCGACAGCATGATCGTGTTGCGTGCGGGCACGTAGGTGACCGGAATGGAATCGCCGGTATCGCCGGTCGTCGGCACGTCGATCTCGTCGGTGAGCGCCGAGCCGCCGATGCTGCGCAGGTCGACGTCGACCGTCTTGTGCGCGACGGCGCCCAGCGCCGCGGCGACGCGTGCGGCGGCGGCGAGCTCGGAGGTGTGGCGCTGGCCGTAACGCACGCTCAGGGCATGGACGGCGAACCCCTGCGCGCGCGCCATCGCGACGACGACGGCGGAGTCCATGCCGCCCGAGAGCAGGACGACGGCGCGCGGCGCCGAAGGCGAAACGGTGGACGCGTGATTACTCAAGGCATTACCTGATGGGATGTGGCGGGGATCGCGTGCGGGTGGAGTGCGCGGCGCGGGGGCGATGCGTTGCGGGGAGCGCCGCGATGGGTGCGGCGCGACGACCGACCGAGGCCATCGCAACGCCGACATGGCGTCACCGCCCCGGCTCGTCGCCCCAGAGGATCTTGTGCAGCTGCAGCTGGAAGCGCACGGGCAGGCGGTCGTCGACGATCCACTGGGCGAGCTCGCGCGGCGCCACCTGGCCGAAGCTGGGCGAGAACAGAACGTCGCAACGGGAGGCGAGCGCATGCTCGACGACCGCGGCGCGCGACCATTCGTAGTCCTCGCGCGAACAGATCACGAACTTCACCTCGTCCCGCGGCGTGAGCAGCGGGATGTTCTCCCAGCGGTTGCGATGCACTTCCGCCGATCCCGGCGTCTTGATGTCGACGACGCGCGAGACACGCGGGTCGACGTCGCCGATGTCGAGCGCGCCCGACGTCTCCAGCGACACGGCGTAGCCCGCGTCGCAGAGCTTCTGCAGGAGGATCGTGCAGCGCTTCTGCGCGAGCGGTTCGCCGCCGGTGACGCAGACATGGCGAACGCCCAGGCGCCCGACCTCGGCGACGATCGCGTCGATGTCCCACCAGTCGCCGCCGTGGAACGAATACGTCGTGTCGCAGTACTGGCAGCGCAGCGGGCAGCCGGTCAGGCGCACGAAGACGGTCGGCCAGCCGACGGAATTCGACTCGCCCTGCAGCGACAGGAAGATCTCGGTCAGCCGCAGCCGCTCGGGGGCCGCGGCGGCCGCGGTGACGGGAACGCTCATCCGGCGATTTTACCGCCGGCGCCGCCTCCCTGCCCTGTCGGTCCCCGTGCCGGTTCAGCCGGTCAGCGCGCGCCGCCCAGCGCGCGAAGGCGTTCGGCGGCCGACTTCGCCGCATCCGTGCCCGGATAACGGGCCACCACGTCGGCGAAGGCGGCACGGGCCGCGTCCTCGTCGCGCAGGCTCAGGCGGGTGAGGCCGAGCTTGAGCAGCGCGCCCGGCGCCTTGTCGTGGGTCGGAAAGCGGTCGAGCAGCTGTGCGAACGGGCCCACGGCGTCGCCATAGAGGCGCAGGGCGTAGTAGCTCTCACCGAGCCAGTACAGCGCGTTCGGTGCGTAGACGCCGCCCGGATAGCGGTCCAGGAAGGCATCGAACAGGCGGGAGGACTCGTCGTAGCGGCCGGCCTTCAACGCATCGAAGGCCGCCGTGTAGGCCGCGAGCTCGCCGCCCGTGGGCGTCGCGCTGCCGGCGGCCGCGCGCGGCGCGGGCGGTGTCGCCGCCGATTTCGCCGGAGGCGTCGCGGCCGGAGCGGGCTTTGCGGGAGACGGCTTGGCCGCAGGCGCAGCCGCCGTGGGCGCGCTCGGCGCCGGGGCCTCGATGCGTTGCAGCCGGCCGTCGATGTCGAGGTACTGGGTGCGCATCGAATTGCGCAGCTGCTCGTTGGCCTGCTGCAGTTCCTCCAGCTGCCCGCGCAGGCTTTGCACCTCGGTGCGCAGCTGCGAGACCTGATTGAGCAGGTCCAGCCCCTGCTGCGGATCGGCCGCACGCTGCTCGAGCGCGGCCACGCGGTCGGCGAGACTCGCGCGCTGCGCATTGGCGGGCAGGACGACGGCGACGAGGGCCAGCGCCACGGCGGCGGCGGCGAGCGAGCGATGCAAGGTCATGGCGTTTCCCCGGGAAGGCGCGCCGAGTATGCCCGCGGCGGCGGCCGCGGCGGCTGTCGCGCGAGTGAACGCCAAAAGGAAACGGGCCGCACAGGCGGCCCGTCCCGTTCGATACGCGCGGGCTCAGCGGGCGCTGTAGCTGATCTCGACGCGGCGGTTCTTCGACCAGCACGACTCGCCGGAGTCCGTGCACACCGGCTTCTCCTCGCCGAACGAGTTCACCGTGACCTGCGAGGCCATGCCGCCGGCCGCCTGCATCGCCGAGGAGATCGCATTGCCGCGGCGCTCGCCCAGCGCCATGTTGTAGTCGCGGCTGCCGCGCTCGTCGGCGTGGCCTTCGAGCGTCATGCGCGAGGACGGACGGTCGCGCAGGTACTTCGCGTGGCAGTTCACGATGTCCTGGAACTCCGGCTTCAGCGTGTCCTGGTCGAGGTCGAAGTAGACAACGCGCTGGCGCAGGCAGGCATTGCTGTCGAGGTCGTTCGGGCCGAACGCCCCCGCGGTGGTCGGGCCGGTGTCGGTCGGCATCGTCGTGGTGGTCGTGCCCGACGTCGTATCGGTGGGCGGGGCTTCCTTCACCTTCTTCGAGCAGGCCATCGCGAGCGTGCACAGGGCGGCGACGACGAGGAGCTGGCTGGCGGAGCGGACGTTCATTCGGGGCGTTCCTCTGGTGGCGATTCGGTCGGACTGCAGCTCACGACGCTCAACGCGGCGTGCGGTAAGGGCCCCATGCGGGCTCGCGCACGTCGCCGTCGGCGAGCACGAGGCGCTGGCGCACGCGTGCGTCGGCCGACACCGCGTACAGCACGCCGCGGCCGCCTTCGCGCGCGGCGTAGATCAGCATGCTCGCGTTGGGCGCGAAGCTCGGGGATTCGTCGAGGTTGCCGGGCGACAGCAGGCTCCAGCGTGCGCCGCCGGTGCTCGAGTCCATCAGGGCGATGCGATAAGTGTTGCCGGCGCCCTGCGCGGTGGCGATCTTCTTGCCGTCATAGGAGACAGTGGCGCTCGCGTTGTAGCTGCCCTGGAAGGTCAGCCGCGTCGCGCTGCCGCCGCCCGCGCCCACGCTGTAGATCTGCGGGCGGCCGCCGCGGTCGGAGGTGAAGTAGATGCGCGAGCCGTCCGCGCTCCACGTCGGCTCGGTGTCGATCGCGTAGTGGTTGGTGAGCTGCGTGAGCGCGCGGCTGCCGAGGTCCATCGCGTAGACCTCGGGATTGCCCGAGCGCGAGAGCGTCATCGCGAGGCGGCGGCCGTCCGGCGAGAACTCGGGCGAGCCGTTGATGCCGCGGAAATGCGCGACGACCTCGCGCGCGCCGGAGGCGATCGTCTGGATGTAGACCGCCGAACTGCCGCCCTCGAAGCCGACGTACGCCAGCCGCGCACCATCGGGGCTCCACGACGGGGACATCAGCGGCTCCGTGGAGCGCACGACGGTCTGCGGGTTCCAGCCGTCGCTGTCGGCGACGACGAGCGCATAACGCGCGCCGTTGCCCGTGCCGGTCTGGGTGACGTAGGCGATGCGGGTGAAGAACGCGCCACGCACGCCGGTGACCTTCTCGTAGATCGCGTCGGCGATCTGGTGCGCGACGTCGCGCATCTGACCGGCACGCGCGGTGAGCGCGAACCCGAGCAACCGGTTCTGCTTGGCCACGTCGAGCAGTTCGTACTCCACGCGGAAGCTGCCACCGCCGGCATCGATGACGCGACCGACGACCAGGTAGTCCTGGTTCACCGCGCGCCACGCCGGATAGTTGACCTGCTCGCTGCGCGCGGGGCGCTCGGGCAGGTTGGCGACCGGCAGCGACTTGAACTGCCCGGAGCGGTCGAGGTCGGCCGCGACCACGGCGGCGACGTCGGTCGGACCGGCGCCGTTCTCGAACGGGACCACCGCGATCGGCAGCGCTGCCGCATTGCCGCCGACGATGTCGATCTCCAGGCCCTGCTGCTGCGCCGCCGCCGCGAAGGGCAGCACGCAGGCGAACACGAGCACCAGCCAGGCACGGAAACGATGCATCAGCACTCCTCGGACCACGCTCGGGGCTGCATAGAGTTAACAGTCCGTTCGTGAATCCTAGCTCACAGCTGAACGGTACAGGGATTGACGCGCCGTGGCGGCCCGATCAAGGCGCCTGGAAATTCAGGCGGAGCTCGCGCTTGAACACCTTCTCGAAGCCGGCGTACGGCAACGGCTGCGCCTTGAGCACGGCCGCCTCGATCGACCGACGGCCGGCCTCGTCGTAGACGCAGGGCGACGAGACCGAGACGTCCATGACCTCGCCACCCGGCAGCTGGCGGATCACCAAGCTGCAGCGGGCGCCGGACGGGATGTTGTCCGGCCGCACCCACTTCGCCCGGATCGCCTCCTGTAGCGCAGAGGCGTAGCGGCCGAGCAGGCCGTCGTCGCCCCCGCCGCTCGCTGCGGCGTCCGAACGCGCGGCCGCCTGCGCGGCGCTGCCCGAGTCGCCCGCGGCGGCCAGTTGCGCGAGTCGCGCCTCGGCGGCCGCGTATTCCCGCGCAGCCGCCGCGCGGCGCGCGCGGATCGCCGCGATCTGGTCCGCGATCTTCTTTTCCTCCAGTCGCTTGGCCTCGGCCTGCGCCTGGCTCTGGTCGGGATGCGTGAGGTCGGCGTGCTGCTGGCGGTGTTTCTCGGGCTGCGGCGTGGGCTCGGTCGCCTTCAGCGGCGTCGGCGTCTCGACCACCGCTTCCTGCTCGACCGGCTCGGGATCGGGGATCACCGCCTGCGGCGCGTCCTGCGGCGGCGGCGCTGACTCGACCTCCTCGGGCTCGGGCTCGGGCACGGGCTCGGGCAGCGGCGCCACCGGTTCAGGGCGGTCGCGCAGCGTGCGCTGCATCGCGCCGGATAGCTCGCCCACGTCGACCACGTCCGCGGCCATGCCGCCCGCCTCGGCGCGCTCGACCTGCGGCGGCCGCATGGCGATCCACAGCAGCAGCGCGAGGCCCACATGCAGCGCGACCGCCAGCGCGATCGCGGTCGCGTCGTCGGCCGGTCGGACCCTCACTTCGGGCTGCCCTTCGGCGCGCTGATCAGCGAGACCTTGGCGACGCCCGCCTTCTTCAGCACGTCGATCGCATCGGTGACCGTCTGGTAGCTCGCCGACGCATCGGCGCCGATCAGCACCTGCGCGTCCGGGTTGCCCGCGGTGATCGTCGACAGCCGCGACGCGAGCTCGGCCGCACTCACCGCCTCGTTGCTGCCGGCCTTCACCGTGAGGAAGTAGTTGCCGCGCGCATCGACCTGCACCACCACCGGGTCGGTCTTCTGCTGCAGCGACTTCGCATTCGACTTGGGCAGGTCGACGTCCACGCCGAGGTTCAGCAGTGGCGCGGTGATCATGAAGATGATGAGCAGCACGAGCATCACGTCGATGTACGGCACGACGTTGATCTCGGCCTTGAGCTTGCGGCGGCGATGGCGCCGGAGCGAGAGCGACATGGCTCAGCCTTCCAGGTGCGACTGCCGCTGCAGGATCGAGGAGAACTCCTCGGCGAAGGCTTCGTAGCGCGTGGCGAGCCGCTCGACCGCGGTCGCGAAGCGGTTGTACGCCCACACAGCCGGGATGGCGACGAACAGGCCCATGGCGGTGGCGAGCAGCGCTTCGGAAATGCCCGGTGCCACGTCCTTGATGCCGACCTGGTCGCTGCTGGCGAGCAGCGAATGCATCGTCACCATGATGCCGAAGACGGTGCCGACGAGGCCGATGTACGGCGACGTCGAGCCGATGTTCGCGAGCAGTTCGAGGTTGTGCTCAAGCGAGTCGAGCTCGCGCGAGGCGGTCGCGCGCATGCCGCGCTGCGCGGCCTCGAGCTGCGCGTCGGAGTCGCTGCCGCGGCGCTGCTTGAGGCGGTTGAAGTCGCGGAAGCCGGCCTCGAAGATCGCCTCCATGCCGCCGACGTCACGACCGCGACCACTCGCGCCTTCGTAGAGCTTCGTGAGCTCCGCGCCCGACCAGAAGCGCTCCTCGAACTGCTCCGCCTCGCGTCGTGCGCGCCGCAGCAAAGCCGCCTTGCGGAAGATGATCACCCAGGACGCGATCGACGCCGCGACGAGCAGCAGCATGATCAGCTGCACCGGCAGACTCGCGTTCGCCACCAGGTGCACGAAGTCGAGCGAGGCGGTCGGTGGCGTGGCCGCGGCGGCGCCGGCGGCGGCCTGCCCGGCCTCCGCGAGCGGCTGCGCGTCGATCGCGCCCGCGTCCGGCAGCGCGCTCGGGCTCGACTGCAGCATCAGCGACAGCGCGCTCATCGGGCGGCCTCGACGGTGTCCACGGCGGCATGCGGGCGGTGCGGTGCGGTCATGCGGAATCTCCGGTCCATCGCGGACCTGTCAGGCGGGAACGACGAGGGCGGCGAGCTGCGCGTGCAGCGCCGCGGGAATCGGGGCGGGGCGGAACGTCGCGGCGTCGAGCGCCGCGATTCGGACGGTGGCGTCGAGCAGGCGCTCGCCGGCGCGGTCGATCCACTGGCGGAAGACGAGGCTCGCGCGGCGGCAGTCGGCCAGCGCGACGCCGACCTCGAGCGCGTCGTCGAGGCGTGCCGGCTTCAGGAAATCGAGCGTCATCGCACGCACCGCGAACACGCTGCCCGAGGCCTGCAGCGCCGCCTGGCCGTGGCCGTGCGTGCGCATCCACTCCGAGCGCGCGCGCTCGAGGAAGGCGACATAGCGCGCGTGGTAGACGACGCCGCCGGCGTCGGTGTCTTCCCAGTAGATGCGGACCGGCAGGGTGAACATGCGCTCCGGGCGCCCGCGTCGGCGGGCCATGCGTGGGGCGCCCAAGTCTACCCGCGGCCTGCGACGGTGCAGGCGTCCGCGGCAAGCGGCGGTTCAGTCGGCTACGGGCGGCGCCGGCGGCTCGAACAGGTCCGGCGACTTGCTGCGCGGGGTGAAACCGAGGTGCCGGTACGCCTTCGGCGTCGCCATGCGGCCGCGCGCGGTGCGGATCAGGTAGCCCTGCTGGATCAGGAACGGCTCGACCACGTCCTCGAGCGTGCCCCGCTCCTCGCTCAGCGCCGCGGCGAGCGATTCGACGCCCACCGGCCCGCCATCGAAGGCGTCGATGATCGTGCCGAGCAGGCGCCGGTCGAGCTCGTCGAATCCCTCCGGGTCGACCTTCAGCATCGTCATGGCGTCGAACGCGGCCTGGCTCGCGATCGTGCCGTCGCCGCGCACCTGCGCGAAGTCGCGCACGCGGCGCAGCAGGCGGTTGGCGATGCGCGGCGTACCGCGCGAGCGGCGCGCAATCTCGGCGGCACCGTCGGGCGTGCACGGGATGCCGAGGATCTGCGCGGAGCGCTGCACGATCTTGGTGAGCTCCTCAGCGCTGTAGAACTCCAGCCGCTGCACGATGCCGAAGCGGTCGCGCAGCGGCGCGGTCAGCAGGCCCGCGCGCGTGGTGGCCCCGATCAGGGTGAAAGGCGGCAGGTCGATCTTGATCGAGCGCGCGGCCGGGCCCTCGCCGATCATGATGTCGAGCTGGAAGTCCTCCATCGCCGGATACAGCACTTCCTCGACCAGCGGCGAGAGACGGTGGATCTCGTCGACGAACAGCACGTCGTGCGGCTGCAGGTTGGTGAGCAGCGCCGCAAGGTCACCGGCTTTCTCGATCACCGGGCCGGAGGTCTGGCGCAGGTTCACGCCCAGCTCGTTGGCAATGACCTGGCTGAGCGTGGTCTTGCCGAGGCCCGGCGGCCCGAAGATCAGCACGTGGTCGAGCGCCTCGCCGCGGCGCTTGGTGGCCTCGATGTAGATCTTCATCTGCTCGCGCACCGGCGCCTGGCCGAGGTACTCGTCCAGGCGCTTGGGGCGGATGGAGGCTTCGGCCACGGCGTCCTCGGACGTCGCGCCAGCCCCGATGAGTCGGGTGTCGGTCATGCCGGGATTATGGCTCGGCGCCGCTCACCCGGTGCGACGGTCAGATCTCGACCTGCGCGCCCAGCTCGACCAGGCGGTTGCCCGGGATGCGGAAGAAGGTGGTCGCCGGCGCCGCGTTGCGATGCATGAGGGCGAACAGCTTGTCGCGCCACAGCGGCATGCCCCGGTGCTTGCTGCCGACGATCGTCTCGCGACTCGCGAAGTAGGTCGTTTCCATCGGGTCGAAATGGATGCCGCCCTTGTCGCACGACCGCATCAGTGCCAGCGGCACGTCCGGCGTCTCCATGAAGCCGAACTTGAGAGTGACCCGATAGAAGTTCTCGCCGATCGAGTCGATGCGCAGCTTCTTGTCCCGCGGCGCGACGGGGACGGTCATGGGTTCGACCGTCAGGAAGACGTTCCGCTCGTGTAGCACCTTGTTGTGTTTGAGGTTGTGCAGGAACGCCTGCGGCACCACCCCCTTGTCGGCGGTGAGAAACACCGCGGTGCCGGGCACGCGCACGGGAGGCGACAGCATCAGGCCGGGAAGGAAGACGTCGATCTGGATGCCGTCCTTGCGCACTTCCTCACGAAGCAGCGCTCGGCCGCGGCGCCAGGTCCGCATCATCGTGAACGCCAGGATGCCGACGATCAGCGGCACCCATGCACCGATGCCGGTGAACAGCTTCGTGCCGTTGGCCACGAGGAAGGCGACGTCGATGACGAGGAACAGCGCGCACAGCGGCAGCACCCAGCGGCGGGACTTCTCCCACCGCGTGTAGGCGACGACGGCAAGCAGCAACGTATCGATCAGCATCGTGCCCGTGACCGACAGGCCATAGGCGGTCGCCAGCGCGGTAGCGCTGCCGAACGAGAGGGTGAGGATGATCACTGCACCCAGCAGCATCCAGTTGATCGACGGCACGTAGATCTGGCCGATCGTCGAACGCGAGGTGTGCTTGATCGACAGGCGCGGCAGGTAGCCGAGCTGCACGGCCTGACGCGTCACCGAGTAGGCGCCGGTGATCACCGCCTGCGAGGCGACGGCCGCGACGACGGTGGCGAGGCACAGCATCGGGATCTGCGCCCAGGCGGGCATCGACATGTAGAAGGGGTTCTCGACCGCCTGCGGGTTGCGCAGCAGCACCGCGCCCTGCCCGAAGTAGTTCAGCACAAGCGCCGGCAGCACGAAACCGAACCAGCCCCAGCGGATGGGCCGCTTCCCGAAGTGGCCCATGTCGGCGTACAGCGCCTCGCCGCCGGTGATGGTGAGCACCACCGCGCCGAGGATGAAGAGCGAGTGCGAGCCGTGCGTCGCGAAGAACGTGAGCGCCCAATGCGGGCTCAGCGCCGCCAGCACCGAGGGATTGGAGGCGATGTTCCAGATGCCCAGCGTGGCGAGCACGATGAACCACGCGACCATCAGCGGCCCGAAGATGCGGCCGACGCGTTCGGTGCCGAAACGCTGGAAAGCGAACAGCGCGACGAGGATGACGAGGCTGATCGGCACGACCCAGTGCGCGAACGCCGGCGAGATGACCTCCAGGCCGACGACCGCGCCCAGCACGGTGATCGGGGGCGTGATCATGCCGTCGCCAAAGAACAGCGAGGCACCGAAGATGCCGAGGATGCCCACCAGGTAGCTGAGCCGGGAGCCCTCCTTCAGCGACCGCTGGGCCAGCGCGGTCAGCGCCATGATCCCGCCCTCGCCCTCGTTGTCCGCGCGCATGATCACGATCACGTACTTCAGCGTGACCACCAGCATCAGTGCCCAGAAGCCCAGCGAGAGCAGGCCCTTCACCGTATCGCCGTCGGGCTGCAGGCCGTAGTGCGGGTGGAACATCTCCTGGATCGTGTAGAGCGGGCTCGTGCCGATGTCGCCGAAGACCACGCCGACGGCGCCCACCACGAGCGACGCGAGCCCCGCTTGGGCATGGCCGTGCGCGACGAGATGGCCGTCGGGAGAATGCGGTGATGGGGCTGCGGAAGCGGTCATCGAACGTCCTGGAGGGGATCCGGGGCTCAACGGAGCGCGGACTGTAGCGCCTTGCGGATGATGGTCGCGGTGTCGTCGCCGGGCTGCGTGGCGTCCTTCGCCATGCGCGCCGCTTCCGCCGGCTTGTAGCCCAGCTGCTGCAGCGCCACGAGGGCTTCGGTCTGCGGATCGGCCGGGATGCCGGTATTGACCCCGAGCGTCGGCCCGATGCCCGCGAGTTCCGCCGCGCGATCGCGCAGCTCCACCACGATGCGCTCGGCCGTCTTCTTGCCGATGCCAGGGATGCGCGTGAGCGCGGTGACGTCCCCCGCCTGCACGAGGCGCGCGAATTCGTCCACGCTGACGGCGGACAGGATGGCCAGCGCGATCTTCGCGCCGATGCCCGTCACCTTCTGGACGTCGCGGAACAGCCGGCGCTCGCCCTCGCGCAGGAAGCCGTACAGCGCGACGCTGTCCTCCTTCTGCGCGTAGTGCGTGAAGAGCACGACCTCGCGCCCGGCCTCGGGCAGGTCGTAGAAGGTGCTCATCGGGGCCTCGAGCTCGTAGCCGATGCCGCCGGCCACCTCGACCATCAGCCACGGCGGTTGCTTGTGCACGAGCACGCCGCGCAGGCGGCCGATCATGCGCCGGCCCCCGTGGAATTCAGTGCGGCGGGCCTGGCGCCCGCGCTGGCGATCTGTCGCATCGGTCCCGTCCGGTCCGGGCCATGCCCGCGCCGGCCACCCGGCGGCGCGCATTGTGCGCCCTTCGCAGCCACGGTGGCAGGCGGGCGTCTCAACGGCCGCGCCGGCGCAGCTGGGCCACGCCCACGCCGGTACGCCCGGCCGTGGCCGCCATGTGGGCATGGGTCAGCGCGACCGCCAGTGCGTCGGCCGCGTCCGCCTGGAGCTTCTGCTCCGGGATGTTCAGCAGCAGCCGCACCATGTGCTGCACCTGCTGCTTGTCCGCCGCGCCCTTGCCCACCAGCGACTGCTTGATGAGCCGCGGCGCGTACTCGCTGACCTTCAGCCCGCGTCGCACCACCGTCGCGATCGCCGCGCCCCGCGCGTGCCCGAGCTTCAGCGCGCTGGTCGCCGACTTGTCCATGAAAACCGTTTCGATCGCGACCTGGTCCGGCTTCCATTCGTCGATGAGCGCGTCGAGCCCCTCGCACAGCAGGCCGAGCCGCTGCGGGAAGTCCTCGGCGTCGAGCAGTTTGAGGGTGTGCGCGGACACGTAGGCGCACTTGCCCGTCGCGTCGACGTCGACGAAGCCGACGCCGGTGCGCTGCGAGCCCGGGTCGATGCCGAGGATGCGGATCACGATGGCCTGCGCCCTCAGGCGTAGGCGTCCTCGCCGAGCTCGGCGTTGGAGTAGACGTGCTGCACGTCGTCCATCTCCTCCAGCCACGCGAGGAGCTTCGCGACCTGCTTTGCGGTGTCGCCCTCCACCTTCACCATGTTCTCCGCGCGCATCGTCACCTGCGCCTCGCCCGGCGCGAGGCCCGCGGCTTCCAGCGCGGCCTTGACGTCGGCGAACGACTCCGGCGCCGTCAGCACGTCGATCGAACCGTCCTCGGGGTAGACGACGACGTCGTCGGCACCCGCGTCGATCGCGGCTTCGGTGATGCGGTCCTCGTCGGCGCCTTCGCCGAACCAGATCACGCCGCGCTTGTGGAACATGAAGGACACCGAGCCGTCGGTGCCGAGGTTGCCGCCGTGCTTGGAGAACGCATGGCGCACGTCGGCGACGGTGCGCACCTTGTTGTCGGTCAGGCAGTCGACGATCACGGCCACGCCGCCGGGCGCGTAGCCCTCGTAGCGGATCTCCTCGTAGGTCACGCCCTCGAGTTCGCCCGTGGCCTTCTTGATCGCGCGCTCGATCACGTCCTTCGACATGTTGACGTCGAGGCCGCGATCGATCGCGGCGCGCAGGCGCGGATTGCCGGACGGATCGCCGCCGCCCATGCGCGCGGCGACGCCGATCTCGCGGATGACCTTGGTGAAGATCTTGCCGCGAATCGCATCGACGGCATTCTTGCGGGCTTCGATCGAGGGACCACGACCCATCGGGCACTTCCGGACGGCGGGAGACGAGCCGGCGATTTTACCGGATCGGCCGACCGCGGCCGCTTCCCGCGGGCGGGCCGGCTGGACGGTTCAGTGCCGGAAACGCCCGTCGCGCAGGAAGGCCACCACCTGGTCGGCGACCGGCGCCGAGAAGATCAGGCCGGTGTGGCTCGAGTGCATCACCACGTGGTCGACGATGCCCGGCAGCCGCGTCTCCACCACGCCGACGGCCCCGTCGTTCGCGCCTTCGACGCGACCGAGCATGCTGCCGAGGCCGATCGGCCGGTCCCCGGCCACCACGCCTACCTCGGCACGGCCCCGCCAGGGCCGGCAGCCGCGATGGAGGAACTGGCGGCTGTGGCCGAGCGCGGCACCCAGCACCGGGAGGCCATCCAGGCGCGACGCGGCGAGGCTGCCGCACAGCGGCGAGCCGAGGCAGACGACCCGCTGCACCGGGAGATCCGGCTCGGCTTCGAGGGCTTCGAGCGCGACCAGCCCGCCGAGGCTGTGGGCCACGACGTGGCAGTCGCCCGCGCGCATCGTCCGCGCCACCTGCCGCACCACCGCACGCGCCGGGCCGCGCACGCTCGGATAGCCGATGCGTTCGGGCGCGAAGCCGGCATGCTCGAGGCGGCGCGCGAGCACCGCCATCGCGGCGGGCCGCATCCACAGGCCGTGCAGGAGCAGGACGCGGCGCACCGGCGAGCTCGCCGACGGCATCACAGCGCGCCGTCGACCTCGTGCAGGTCGCGCACGAGCGATTCCAGCGTTTCCGCACGCTCGGCCGTCATCCGCAGCATGCAGTCGTTCCCCATCACGTGCGCGAGGGAGCCGCCGTCCGGATCGGCTACGAAGCCGCATTCGGAATCGCGAAAGGCGATCCATGCCCGCTGCGCCGCGGTGAGCGACGCGCGACGGGTGGCGGGCAACGCGCGCGACGCCGCGCGGTATGCGGCATTGAGTCGCGCGTCCTGCACGCGATGCTCGGCCCCGATGCAGTCGAGCATCGTGGCCGTCACGCCCCCAGCGCGCGTCATGCAGGCCTGCAACGCCGGCGAATCGCCCGGCTCGGCGGCGTGCGCCGGCGCCAGCAGCGCGACGACCAGGATGAGGCCCGCGAGACGCCGCGTCACGGCGCCGCCGGACGGCGCAGGATGAATTCGAGGTCGACGACGCGACCCACCGGAAAACCGTACGTTCCGACCTTGTCGAAGCCGTAGCGCCCGTAGAAGCGCTGCGCGCCGGCGTTCTCGCTCCAGACGCCGACCCACAGCGTGCGCGGGCCGTCGCGGAGCAGCCAGTCCATCGCGGTGCCCATCAGCCGCGCACCCTGCCCGCCCGACTGGAACTCGCCGAGCACGTAGAGCCGCTTGATTTCGCCGTCGCCCGGCGCGACGTCCGGATGCGGCAGGCCGCACGGGCCCGCGGCGCAGTGGCCGACGGCGCGGCCGTCGGCCTCCAGCAGCCAGACCGCATAGTCGGGATGGGCGAGGATCACCGCCTGCTTGTCGACCGCGTACGCATCCTCGAGGAAGGCGTCGAGATCCTCGCGCTCATACAGGTGGCCGAAACTCTCGACGAAGGTCGCGGTGGCGAGCGCCGACAGCGTCCGTGCATCGTCGACCGTCGCGCGGCGGATCGACGGGCTCACTCGCCCTTCGCCTCGCGCGGCCGCACCGCGACGTGCACCTCGGCCAGCTGCTTGTCCGGGATCGGCGACGGCGCGCCGGTCATCAGGCACTGGGCCGAGGTCGTCTTCGGGAACGGGATGACGTCGCGGATCGATTCCGTGCCCGCCATCAGCGCGGCGATGCGGTCGATACCGAAGGCGATGCCGCCGTGCGGCGGAGCGCCGTAGCGCAGCGCCTCGAGCAGGAAGCCGAACTTGAGCTCAGCCTCCTCGCGGCCGATGCCGAGCAGGTCGAACACCGCCGACTGCATCGACGAACGATGGATGCGGATGGAGCCGCCACCGATCTCGTTGCCGTTGAGCACCATGTCGTAGCCGCGCGAGACCGCCGTCGCGGCGTTCGCACGCAGGTCGCCCTCGTCGTCGATCTTCGGCGCGGTGAAGGGATGGTGGAGCGCCACGAAGCGCTGCTCCTCCTCGTCCCACTCGAACATCGGGAAGTCGGTGACCCACAACGGGCGCCAGCCGTCCTCGACGAGGCCGAGGTCGCGACCGAGCTTCAGGCGCAGCGCGCCCATGAAGTCGGAGGCGGTCTTGTACGTCGCCGCACCGAAGAAGATCGCGTCGCCGGTGTTCGCGCCGGTCGCGCGCAGGATCGCGTCGAGCGTAGCGTCGTCGAGGAATTTCGCGATCGGCGAGTTGATCCCCTCGCGGCCCTTCGACGCGTCCTCGACCTTCATCCACGCGACCCCCTTCGCCCCGTACTTCGCGGCATGCGCACCGAGTTCGTCGATCTGCTTGCGCGAGAGCTGCGCGCCGCCGGGCGCACGCAGCGCGACCACGCGGCCGTCGGCGTGGTTCGCCCAGTCGGTGAACACCTTGAACTCGCAGCCCTTGACGAGTTCCGCGATGTCGGTGAATTCCATGGCGATGCGCAGGTCCGGCTTGTCGGAACCGTAGCGGCGCATGGCCTCCGCGTACGTCATGCGCGGGAATTCCGCATCGAGTTCGACGCCGACGGTGTCGCGGAAGACGCTGCGGATCATGTCCTCGACCATGTCCTGCACGTCGCGCTCGGACACCCACGCGAACTCCATGTCGAGCTGCGTGAACTCGAGCTGCCGGTCGGCGCGCAGCGCCTCGTCGCGGAAGCAGCGCGCGATCTGGTAGTAGCGGTCGAAGCCCGCCATCATCAGGATCTGCTTGAAGAGCTGCGGGCTCTGCGGCAGCGCGTAGAACTCGCCCGGATGCATGCGCGCCGGCACGAGGAAGTCACGTGCGCCTTCGGGCGTGGCCTTCGTCAGGATCGGGGTCTCGATGTCCTGGAAGCCGCGCTCGTCGAGGTAGCGGCGCAGCGATGCGACCAGCTTGATGCGCGTGCGCATCATCGCCTGCATCTCCGGGCGGCGGAGGTCGAGGTAGCGGTACTTGAGGCGCGTTTCCTCGCCCGCGTTCTCGTGCGCATGGAACGGCAGCGGGTCGGCCTTGTTCAGCACATCGATCGCGGTCGGCACGATTTCGATACGGCCGGTGCGGATCTTGTCGTTCGCGGCGTAGCGCTCCCGCACCGTGCCGGTGACGCGCACGGCGTCCTCGTTGCCGAGGTCGGCGGCCGCCTTGAACAGCTCCGGCTGGTCGCTCTCGACCAGCACCTGCACCACGCCCTCGTGGTCGCGAAGATCGATGAAGGTCTGGTGGCTCTGGACACGCGCACTGTTGACCCAGCCGCACAGGGTCACGGTCTGGCCGATCAGGCGCTCGTCGACGAGGCCGCAGAAATGGGTACGCATGGAGGCTCCGGCGGCACCCCGGCGCGGGGTGCGAATGAGCCCACTAGTTTAGCGGGGCGCCGCGATCGAAGGCGGCCCGCGGCACAGCTCGGCGCGCCGCCGCGCGGCCGACGACCCGCTTGCCGCCTCCAGCGCACGGGCAGGCAGGCATGAGGCCGTGGATCAGGGCGTCGACGGCTTCGGCGGCGGAGCCGCGGGTGCGGCGGCCGGCTTGGACTCGGTCGCGGGCGCCGCGGCGGGCTTGGACTCCCCGCTCCCGCCGTCCTTCGGGGCCGCACCGTCGCCGGCGAGGTTGCGCTTGCGGTCCCCGTCCTTCTTGAAGTCGGTCTCGTACCAGCCGCCGCCGGCGAGGCGGAACTGGGGCGCGGTGAGCTGGCGTCGCACCTGCGGGGCACCGCACGCCGGGCAGTCGGTGGGGTCGGCGTCGCTGAGCTTCTGCAGGCGGTCGAAGCGGTGGCCGCAGGCGGCGCACTCGAAGGCATAGATGGGCATGGCGACAGGGTAACCGGGACTGCCGCGGCATTTGGGGATCGCCGCCGTGCCCTTCAAGGCTTACCCTGCCCATTCAGGGAGGATGTCCGATGCGCGATTCGATTCGACTGGGGGCCGCGGTGATCCTCGCGGCCGGGCTGGCGACCGCGGGCTGGTTCGCCGCGCAGGGCATGGCGCGACTGCGCACGCAGGACCGCTACGTGACGGTCAAGGGTTCGGCCGAGCGCACGGTGGACGCCGACCTCGTGGTCTGGCCGCTGCCGCATTCGGTGAGCAGCACCGAGCTCGCGGAGGCGCAGCGTCGGCTCGATGCGAACACCGCGGCGATCCGCCGCTTCTTCACCGATGCCGGCTTCGCGGCCGACGAGGTGATCGTCTCGCCGCCCCGGCTCGAAGACCGTTGGGCGTATGCCTACGGCGAGAATCGCGCGCCCGAGCGTTACCGCTTCTCGACCACGGTGACCCTGCGCACGGAGAAGGTCGCACAGGCGCTGCGCGCCCTACGTCGCGCCGGCGACCTCGTCTCGCGCGGCGTGCTGATCGGCGGCGAAGGCGGCGAAGGCACGAGCGCCGGCGGCCCGCAGTTCGACTACACGAAACTCAACGCGATCAAGCCAGAGCTGATCGCGGAGGCGACCGCGAATGCGCGTCGCTCGGCCGAGCAGTTCGCGAAGGATTCCGGCGCGCGCCTCGACGGCATCCGCACCGCCAACCAGGGCGTGGTCTCGATCGAGGACCGCGACGCCGGCAGCCCGCAGATCAAGAAAGTGCGGGTGGTGACGACGGTCGAGTACTTCCTGCGCGACTGACCCGGCTCAGGCCGCGTCGTAGAGCAGCAGCAGGTCGGCTTCGGCCTGTTCCAGCTGGCGCGCGACACCCGCGCGGTCCTTCGAGATGCGGGCGGCGTCCGCGAAGTGCGCGGGATCCGCCAATCGCGCATCGAGCGCCTGCAGCTTCGCCTCGAGCTCGGCCACCCTGGCTTCCGCCGCGGCGAGCTTGACCGGATTGGTATTCCTGCCGCCCTTCGCGGGCGCGGGAGGCGCCGCCACCGGTGCCGGCGCCGGCTTCGTCGACTTGCCCTCGTCGGGATCGCGCGTGCGCAGCCAGACCGCGTACTCGTCGAGGTCGCCGTCGAACGGCTGCGCGATCCCGCCGGCCACGCGCCAGAACGTGTCGCAGACGAGGCCGATCATGTGGCGGTCGTGGCTGACCAGCACGATCGCACCGTCGAAATCCGACAGTGCCTCGGCCAGCGCCTCGCGCATGTCGAGGTCGAGGTGGTTGGTCGGCTCGTCGAGCAGCAGCACGTTCGGCTTGCGCCAGGCGATCATCGCCAGCGCGAGGCGCGCGCGCTCGCCGCCCGAGAACCCATCGACCGGCTCGAACGCGCGATCGCCGGGGAACTGCCACTTGCCGAGGAAATCGCGCAGCTGCTGCGTGGCGACGCCCGGGGCGAGCTTGGACAGATGGTCGATCGGCGTCTCGCCTTCGCGCAGCGATTCCACGGTGTGCTGCGCGAAGTAGCCGATGCGCAGGTCCGGATGCGCGGCGCGCTCGCCGGCCAGCAACGGGATCTCGCCGACCAGTGTCTTCACCAGCGTCGACTTGCCGGCGCCGTTGGGGCCCAGCAGTGCGATGCGGTCACCCGCCTCCAGGCGGAAGGTGACGTCGCCGAGGACCTGCGTGGCGCCGTAGCCGCAGTCGGCGTGGTTGAGCGCGAGCAGCGAGTGCGGCAGGCGATCGGGCACCGGGAAATCGATGTGCAGCGAGCGCTCGGCGCGCACCGCTTCGGTGCCGGCGAGCTTGGCGAGGCGCTTCATGCGGCTCTGCGCCTGCTTGGCCTTGCTGGCCTTCGCCTTGAAGCGGTCGATGAAGCTCTGCAGGTGCGCGCGCTCGGCCTGTTCCTTCTCGAAGGCGATCTGCTGCTGGCGCAGCTGCTCGGCGCGCTGGCGCTCGAAGTCGGTGTAGTTGCCCGTGTAGAGCTTCGCCGTGCCGGAATGCAGGTGCAGCACGTGGCTGCAGATGCCGTCGAGGAACTCGCGGTCGTGCGAGATCACGAACAGCGTGCCGGGATACTTCAGCAGCCACGCTTCGAGCCACAGCACCGCGTCGAGGTCGAGGTGGTTGGTCGGCTCGTCGAGCAGCAGCAGGTCGCTCGGCGTCATCAGCGCACGCGCGAGGTTCAGCCGCACGCGCCAGCCGCCGGAAAACGTCTTCACGGGACGATCGTGCGTGTCGGCGCTGAAGCCGAGGCCGTGCAGCAGCTTGCCGGCGCGTGCTTCCGCGTCGTAGCCGCCCACTTCCTCCAGCCGGTGATGCGCCTCAGCGACGGCTTCCCAGTCCTCGCGCGCGACCGCATCGCGCTCGGCCATCACGGCCTCGTGGACGACGCGGTCGCCGGAGAGCACGAAGTCGAGGGCGGGGTCGTCGAGCGCCGGGGTCTCCTGCGCGACGCTGGCGATGCGCGCGCGGCCGGGGATGTCGATGTCGCCCTTGTCGGGCTCCACCTCGCCCTGCAGCGCGGCGAACAGCGAGGACTTGCCCGTGCCGTTGCGGCCGACCACGCCCACGCGCCAGCCGGCGTGCAGGGAGAGGTCGACGTTGGACAAAAGCAGCCGCTCGCCCCGGCGGAGGGCGAAGTCACGAAATCCGATCATGCGGGCATTGTACCGGCACGCTCCGGCCTGCCCGCGCGCACGCCGCTGCGACGGCGAGCGGTTAAGGTGATGAACGGACCCGCCTGCGCGGCATCACGCGCCTTCACGACGGAGCCCTCGTGCACCAGACCTCGCTCATCGCCCTGCTCGTCGCCGGCTTCGTGCTGGCCTTCCTGTTCGGCGGGCTCGCCCATCGCCTCAAGCTGTCGCCGCTGGTGGGCTACCTGCTCGCCGGAGTCTTCATCGGTCCGTTCACCCCGGGCTTCATCGCCGACGCCTCGCTGGCCCCGCAGCTCGCCGAGATCGGCGTGATCCTCCTGATGTTCGGCGTCGGCCTGCATTTCTCGATGCGCGACCTGATGGCGGTGAAGGGCGTCGCCGTGCCCGGCGCGCTGGTGCAGATCGTCTTCGTGAGCGCACTGGGTTGGGGCCTGGCGCGCTCCTTCGGCTGGTCCAACGGCGCGGGCATCGTCTTCGGCCTCGCCCTTTCGGTGGCGAGCACCGTGGTGGTGCTGCGCGGGCTGGAGGAACGGCGCCTGCTCGACAGCAGCCGCGGTCGCATCGCGGTGGGCTGGCTGATCGTGGAGGACCTCGCGATGGTGCTCGCGCTCGTGATGCTGCCGGCGCTCGCGGGCCGCGGCGAGAGCGGCGGACTCACCGGTGCACTGCTGCTCACGGTCGCCAAGGTGGGCGGCTTCGCGGTGTTCATGATGCTGGTGGGCCGTCGGGTGATCCCGAAGATCCTCGAACGCGTTGCCGGCACCGGCTCGCGCGAGCTGTTCACGCTCTGCGTCCTCGCGATCGCGCTGGGCGTCGCGTTCGCCTCGGCCGAACTGTTCGGCGTTTCGTTCGCGCTGGGCGCGTTCTTCGCGGGCCTGATCCTCAACGAGTCCGAATTCAGCCATCAGGCGGCGAACGAGACGCTGCCGCTGCGCGATGCGTTCGCGGTGCTGTTCTTCGTTTCGGTCGGCATGCTGTTCAATCCGTCGATCCTCGTCGAGGAGCCGATGCGCGTGGTGGCGACCGCCTCGCTGGTCGTCGTGGGCAACGCGCTCGCGGCCTGGGGCGTCGCGCGCGTCGTGGGCCGCAGCGGGACCACCGCCGCGCTGCTCGCCGCGAGCCTGTGCCAGATCGGTGAGTTCTCCTTCATCCTCGCCGGCCTCGGCGTCTCACTCGGCATGCTGCCGCGCGAAGGGCAGGACCTCATCCTCGCCGCGGCGATCGTCTCGATCGTCTTCAATCCGGTGCTGTTCAAGCTCTACGACCGGTATGTGACGCAGCGCGAGCGGGCGCATTCGACGCCGGGCGAAGTGATGCTGCCGCCGCTGCCGGAAGGCGGCCTGCCGCACGTGATCCTGATCGGCTACGGGCGCGTCGGCAGCGAGCTGGGACCGCTGCTCGCGGCGCAGTCGGTGCCGGTGGTGGTGATCGACGACGATGCGCCGCGCGTGCAGAGCGCGCGCGACGCCGGCATCCCGGCGATTCGCGGCCACGCCGCGAATCCGGCCGTGCTCGCCGAAGCGCGACCGGAAATCGCGCAGATGGCGCTGGTGGCGATCCCCAACGCGTTCGAGGCCGGCGAGATCGTCGAGCGGCTGCGGGCGTCGAACCCGGCGATCAGCATCATCGCGCGCGCGCATTCGGATTCGGGCGTGCGCTACCTCATCGAGCGGGGCGCGGACGGCGCCGTGATGGCCGAACGCGAGCTCGCGCACAGCCTCGCCGAGATGGTGAATGCACTTCCGGCGTTCCGTGGCGCCCGTCCGCTGCCGTCGGCGACCGGCTGACGGCCCGACGGCAGGCACACGTCGCGCGGGCTAGCCTGCGCCCACCACCCCACCGGCACGCCGATGCGCATCGTCTTCCTTACCGGCGCCGGCATGTCCGCCGAGAGCGGCGTACCGACCTTCCGCGACGCGCTCACCGGACTGTGGGCGCGCTTCGACCCCGAGCAGCTCGCCACGGCGGCCGCGTTCCGCCGCGATCCGGATCTCGTCTGGGGCTGGTACCGCTGGCGGGCCGCGCAGGTCGCGGGCGTGGCGCCCCATGCGGGGCATCGCGCGATCGCGGAACTCGAACGCGCCGGCCTGCACGTCGACGTCGTCACGCAGAACGTGGACGACCTGCACGAGCGCGCCGGCAGCACGCGGGTCCGGCACCTGCACGGCCACCTGCTGCGTTCGCGCTGCATCGACTGCGCTGCGCGGCAGGTGCCCGATCCGATCCTGGCGGCGTACGCGCCGGGCGACGAGGGCCGTCGCGAGCCGCCGCCACGCTGCGACGCCTGCGGCGGCGCGTTCCGCCCCGACGTCGTCTGGTTCGGCGAAGCCCTGCCGGACGAGGCGTGGAACGCGGGCGTCGAGGCCCTGCACCGCGCGGAGCGTGTCGTCGTGGTCGGCACGTCGGGCCTCGTGCAGCCGGCCGCGTCGCTCCCCCGGCTCGCGCGCGAACTCGGCCGGCCGGTGCTGGAGATCAATCCCGTGCCGAGCGGCGTGACCGCGGACGTCGACACGCACTGGCCGATGCCGGCGAGCACCGGCCTCGTGCGCCTGCGCGACGAACTGCTGGGCTAGGGCGGCCGCCTCGCGACGGCCGCCTTCCGCTTACGCGTGATCGAAGGCCAGGTGCCCGCCTTCGGTGCGAACGCGCACGGTCTCGCCTGTCGCGAACTCGCCGGACAGGATCTTCTGCGCCAGCGGGTTTTCCAGCTGCTGCTGGATCGCACGCTTGAGCGGCCGCGCGCCATACACCGGATCGAAACCTACGTTGCCGAGCAGCGTCAGCGCCTCGTCGGTCAGCTCGAGCTTCAGGCCGCGCTCGGCAAGACGCTTCTCCAGCCCGCGCAGCTGGATCTTCGCGATCTCGCGGATCTGCGCCTTGTCCAGCGGATGGAAGACGACGATGTCGTCGAGCCGGTTGATGAACTCGGGCCGGAAGTGGCCTTGCACCACCGCCATCACCGCGGCCTTCATCTGCATGTAGGACTCGGGCGTGTCGCCCGACAGCTCCTGGATCTGGTGCGAGCCGAGGTTCGACGTCATCACGATGACGGTGTTGCGGAAGTCGACCGTGCGGCCCTGGCCGTCGGTGAGACGGCCGTCGTCGAGCACCTGCAGCAGGATGTTGAAGACGTCCGGATGCGCCTTCTCGACTTCGTCGAGCAGGATCACGCTGTACGGACGACGGCGCACGGCCTCGGTGAGGTAGCCGCCCTCCTCATAGCCGACGTAGCCCGGAGGCGCGCCGACGAGGCGGCTCACCGCGTGCTTCTCCATGAACTCGCTCATGTCGATGCGCACCATCGCGTCGGTGCTGTCGAACAGGAACTCGGCCAGCGCCTTGCATAGTTCGGTCTTGCCCACGCCGGTCGGGCCGAGGAACAGGAACGAACCGCTCGGGCGGTTCGGATCCGAGAGGCCCGCGCGTGAGCGGCGCACCGCATCGGAGACGACCTTGATCGCTTCTTCCTGACCGACGACGCGCGCGTGCAACTGCGACTCCATCTTCAGCAGCTTGTCGCGCTCGCCTTCGAGCATCTTGCTGACGGGAATGCCGGTCCAGCGCGAGACGACCTCCGCGATCTCCTCGGCGGTGACCTTGTCCTGCAGCAGCGTGAAGCCGCGGGTCTCGGCCTCCTGCGCGGCGGCGAGCTGCTTCTCGAGCTCCGGGATGCGCCCGTACTGGATCTCGCTCATCCGCGCGTAGTCCTGCTTGCGCTGCGCGGCCTCGAGCTCCAGGCGCGCGGTCTCGATCTGTTCCTTGATCTTCGTGGTGCCCTGCACGCTGGCCTTCTCGGCCTTCCAGACCTCCTCGAGGTCGTTGAACTCGCGCTCGAGCGTGGCGATGTCGGCTTCCAGGTCGGCCAGGCGCTGCTTCGACGCCTCGTCCTTTTCCTTCTTCAGCGCCTCGCGCTGGATCTTCAGCTGGATCAGGCGACGCTCGCGACGGTCGAGCTCCTCGGGCTTGGAGTCGATCTCCATGCGGATGCGCGAGGCGGCTTCGTCCATCAGGTCGATGGCCTTGTCGGGCAGCTGGCGGTCGGCGATGTAGCGGTGGCTGAGCGTGGCAGCGGCGACGATCGCCGGGTCGGTGATCTCCACCCCGTGGTGCACGGCGTAGCGCTCCTTCAGGCCACGCAGGATCGCAATGGTGTCCTCGACCGACGGCTCGCCCACGAACACCTTCTGGAAGCGGCGCTCCAGAGCGGCGTCCTTCTCAACGTACTTGCGGTATTCGTCGAGCGTGGTCGCGCCGATGCAGTGCAGCTCGCCGCGCGCGAGGGCCGGTTTGAGCATGTTGCCGGCGTCCATCGCGCCTTCGGCCTTGCCTGCCCCGACCATCGTGTGCAGCTCGTCGATGAACAGGATGATCTGCCCTTCGTTCTTCGACAGGTCGTTGAGCACGGCCTTGAGCCGCTCCTCGAATTCGCCGCGATACTTCGCGCCGGCGATCAGTGCGCCCATGTCGAGCGAAAGCACGCGCTTGCCGCGCAGGCCCTCCGGCACCTCGTTGTTGATGATGCGCTGCGCGAGGCCTTCGACGATCGCGGTCTTGCCGACGCCAGGCTCACCGATCAGCACCGGATTGTTCTTGGTGCGCCGCTGAAGCACCTGGATCGTGCGGCGGATCTCCTCGTCGCGGCCGACCACGGGATCGAGCTTGCCGCCCTCCGCGCGCGCGGTGAGGTCGATCGTGTATTTCTCGAGCGCCTGGCGGGCGTCTTCGGCGTTCTCGTCCTGCACCTTCTCGCCGCCGCGCAGCTTGTCGATCGCGGTTTCCAGCTTGTCGCGGGTCGCACCGGTCGCCTTCAACGCGCGGCCGAGGTCGCCGCCGTCCTCCAGCGCCGCCAGCACGAACAGCTCGCTGGCGATGAACGAGTCGCCGCGCTGCGAAGCGAGCTTGTCGGTGACGTTGAGCAGTCGCGAGAGGTCGTTGCCGACGGAGATGTTGCCCGCCTGTCCCGTCACCTTGGGCAGCTTGTCCAGCGACTCCCCGAGCCGCTCGCGTAGCGCCGCGACGTTGACCCCGGCCTGCGACAGCAGCGGGCGCGTGCTGCCGCCCTGCTGGTCGAGCAGCGCGGCCATCAGGTGCACGGGCTCGAGCACGCTGTGGTCGCGCGCCACGGCGAGCGACTGCGCATCGCCGAGCGCCTGGTGGAAGCGGGAAGTGAGCTTGTCCATCCGCATGACGGGGTCCTCGGGAACGGGGCGGTCGGAACCGCGATGGCCGATAGATGCGGTCTATGCCGATCGATTCAAGCGCGCCCCGCCGCCGTTCAGCGGCGCGACGGCCGCTGTGCACCCGGTGCTTACGGGACGGTGGCCAGACTTCGCCGGATGAGTGCGACCGCCCCGCTGGCCCTGCCCGCCCCGCCGCCCGTCCAGTCCGACTGGGCGCTCTTCCTCGACGTCGACGGCTGCCTGCTCGATTTCGCCGACCGCCCGGAGGACGTGCGCGTCCCCGATGGCCTCGGCGAGGCGCTGGGCCGGCTGTCGGGTGCGCTCGGCGGCGCGGTCGCGTTCGTCAGCGGGCGCCGCATCGAGCAGGTGGACGCCCTGTTCGCGCCGCTGCGCATTCCTGCCGCGGGCCTGCACGGCCTGGAGCTGCGCGAGCACCCCGACCGCCTGCACCAGCCCGCGCCCGCGCCCGAAGAGCTGCAGCGCGTGCGCGAGGCGGCCGAGCACGTCGCCCAGGCGCACGAAGGCGCGCGCGTGGAGGACAAGGGCGTCGCGATCGCACTGCATTGGCGCGCGGCGCCGGCGGCCCGCTCGCCGCTGGAGGCGCTCGCGGCCGCCGCGCTCGCGAACCTGCCGGGTTACCGCCTGCAGCACGGCAGTTGCGTGGTCGAGCTGCGCCCGGCGCACGGCGACAAGGGCATCGCGCTCAAGCGGCTGATGGACGTCGCGCCGTTCGCCGGGCGGCGGCCCGTCTTCGCCGGCGACGACCTCACCGACGAGGACGGCTTCGTCGCCGCCAACATGCTCGGTGGCCTGTCGGTACGCGTCGGCGACCGCGAGCCGACTCACGCCACCCACACCTTGCCGGACACCGAGGCCTTGCGGCGCTGGCTGCTCGACGGCGCGCAGGCGCTGGCGGGTGGCGCATGAACAGCCTCGACCTCGGTCTCGTCGGCAACGGCAGCATCGGTGCGCTGGTCGACCGCGGCGGACGCATCGTCTGGGGCTGCGTGCCGGCGTTCGACGGCGATCCGACCTTCTGCGCGCTGCTCTCGCCGAACATCGATGGCGGCGACTTCGCGGTGGAACTCGCCGATTGCGTGGGCGTCGAGCAGCACTACGTCGAGAACACCGCGGTGCTGCGCACCGTGCTGCGCGACGCGCGCGGCGGCGCGGTGGAGATCCTCGACTTCGCGCCGCGCTGGAAGCAGTACGACCGCTTCTACCGTCCGGTGATGCTGATCCGCAGCGTGCGACCCCTCGCCGGCGAGCCGCGCGTGCGCATCCGCCTGCGGCCCCTCGCCGATTACGGCGCGCGGGTCCCGGAGATCACCTGGGGCAGCAACCACCTCCGCTACGTGCTGCCGGGCTTCACGCTGCGCCTCAATACCGACGCGCCGATCCGGATGGTGCGCGAGGAGACGCCGTTCCTGCTCGATCGCGAGCTGCATTTCATCCTGGGGCCGGACGAGACGTTCACCCGCCCGGTCGCGGACTACGCCCGGGAGGCCCGCGAGAAGACGATCGACTACTGGCGCGACTGGGTCCGCGCGCTGTCGATCCCGCTGGAATGGCAGGACGCCGTGATCCGCAGCGCCATCACGCTCAAGCTCTGCCAGTACGACGAGACGGGCGCGATCATCGCCGCGATGACGACGTCGATCCCCGAGTACGCGCACACCCAGCGCAACTGGGACTACCGCTTCTGCTGGCTGCGCGACGCCGCGTTCGTGGTGCGCGCGCTCAACCGCCTCGGCACCACGCGCACGATGGAGGAATACCTGCGCTACGTGTCGAACCTGATCCCCGAGGACGGCCACCTGCAGCCGCTCTACGGCATCGGCCTGGAGCGCGAGCTGCACGAGGAGGAGATGCCCACGCTGGCGGGCTACCGCGGCATGGGCCCGGTCCGCCGAGGCAACCTCGCCTGGGTGCAGCCGCAGCACGACGTCTACGGCAGCGTGGTGCTCGCGTCGACGCAGCTGTTCTTCGACCGTCGCCTCGACCTGCCCAGCGGCATCCCGCACTTCCAGCGGCTCGAGCGCCTCGGCGAGCGCGCCTACGAGCTCTACGACCAGCCCGATGCCGGCCTGTGGGAGTTCCGCGGCCGCGTCGAGGTGCACACCTATTCGGCGGTGATGTGCTGGGCCGCCTGCGACCGCCTGGCGAAGATCGGTGCGGCGATCGGACTCGTCGACCGTTCGACCTTCTGGCGCGAGCGCGCCGACCGCATGCATGCCCGCATCACCGAACTGGCGTTCGACCCGGCACGCGGGCACTTCGTCGAAGGCACGCACAGCGGCCGCATGGACGCCGTGCTGCTGCTGCTCGCCGACCTCGGCTTCGTGCAGGCCTCCGACCCGCGCTTCGCGGCGACGGTCGACGCGGTCGGGCGCGAGCTGCGCCGCGGCGACGGCATCCTGCGCTACGTCGCGCCGGACGATTTCGGCGTGCCCGAGACGAGCTTCACCATCTGCACGTTCTGGTACGTCGATGCGCTCGCCGCGGTCGGCCGCACGCAGGAGGCGCGCGAACTGTTCGAGCGCGTCCTCTCGCGCCGCAACCACCTCGGCCTGCTGTCGGAAGACCTGTCGCTGGAAGGCGCCGAACTGTGGGGCAACTTCCCGCAGACGTATTCGCACGTCGGCCTGATCAATGCGGCGATGCGGCTCAGCCGCCCGTGGGAAGACGCCACCTGAGCCGTTTCACGGCCGATTCACCCGGCCGCAATGGGCGCTCGGCCATCCTCGACCGCAGGGATTGAAAGCCGCGAAGGAGCTTCATGGGACGCCTCGTCGTCGTCAGCAATCGTGTCGCCTTGCCCGAGGAGTCGCGCGCGGGCGGACTGGCGATCGCGCTGCTGGATTCGCTGCGCGAGGAAGGCGGCCTGTGGTTCGGCTGGAGCGGCCGCATCGATCCCCACGCCTCGGGACGCATGCACGAGCAGCAGGAAGGCAACATCCGCTTCGTCACCATGGACCTGTCGGAGCAGGACCACGAGGACTACTACAACGGCTTCGCCAATCGCACGCTGTGGCCGCTGCTGCACTTCCGCATGGACCTGGTCGACTACGACCGCGGCACGTACGCCGGCTACCAGTGCGTCAACGCGTTGTTCGCGGGCAAGCTCGCGCCGCTGCTGCGCGAGGACGACCTCGTCTGGATCCACGACTACCACCTGATCCCGCTCGCGAAGCTGCTGCGCGAACGTGGGGTCAAGTGCCGCATCGGTTTCTTCCTGCACGTGCCGATGCCGTCGTCGGACCTGCTCGCGGCGTTGCCCAGCCACCAGCGGCTGTTCGAGGGCTTGTCGTCCTGCGACCTCGTGGGCTTCCAGACCGAACGCGACCTCGAACGCTTCCAGGATTACGTGCGCCTGTTCGGCCGCGGACGCGTGGTCGAACGCGGCCTGCTGGAGGCGCCGAACGGGCGCCGCTTCCGCGCAGGCGCGTTCCCGATCAGCATCGACACGCGACGCATCGCCGAGCTCGCGGAGGAATCGGCCGCCAAGCCCAACGTCAAGAAGCTCACGGCCAGCATGTCGGGGCGCGAACTGGCCATCGGGGTCGATCGTCTCGATTATTCCAAGGGCCTGCCGGAACGGTTCAAGGGCTTCGCGAACTATCTGGAGCGTTATCCGCAGCAGCGGGGCGAGCTCACGTTTCTGCAGATCGCCCCGGTCTCGCGCGGTGACGTCGCCGAATACCAGGAACTGCGCGAGGAACTCGAACAGTTGTCGGGCCACATCAACGGGCGCTTCGCCGAGCCGGACTGGACGCCGGTGCGCTACGTCAACCGCAACTATCCGCATTCCACGCTGACGGGCTTCTACCGCCTCGCGCGCGTGGGCCTCGTCACGCCGCTGCGCGACGGCATGAACCTCGTCGCCAAGGAATACGTGGCCGCACAGGATCCCGAGGATCCGGGCGTTCTGCTGCTGTCACCCTTCGCCGGCGCCTCGCGCGAGCTGGAAGGCGCGCTGGTGGTGAACCCCTACGACCTCGACGGTGCCGGCGACGCCATCGCGCAGGCGATGACGATGTCGCTCGCCGAGCGCCGCGAGCGCTGGCAGGGCATGTTCCGCTACCTGTGCGAGCACGACGTCACTAACTGGCGGCGCAGCTACCTGCAGGCACTGCGCAGCGCGCGCGCGGATGCCGCCGAAGCCGTGGAAGCCGACGACGCGTCCAGGTCCGGCCACTTGCGCGTCGATGGCGACGGCGCGCCGCGTCCGGAACGCCGCTCCGGCACCGACCGGCGTGTTCCGCGTACGACCGACCGAC
>NZ_BAAGAB020000032.1:0-29237 GCF_047159895.1 Lysobacter xanthus | reverse complement strand
ACGGGCCCGTCGGCGCTCGCCACAGCAACCCGTCCCGTTCCGCTCCGTGGCGCGATGCGGCCGCAGCCGGTAATGCGTCCCTGTTCCCGCTGATCCACGTCGCGATCGGCGTCGCCGCGATCACCGGGGGCATGGACGGGCCCAACCCGCCGCCGCCGTGGTTCGGCTGGCTGTTCGTCGGCGTCGGCGCGATGTTCGTCCTCGGCGGGCTGACGCTCGCGACGTTCATCGCCTACGCCGGCCGATGCCTGCGCACGCGGCGCCGGCACACGCTCTGCCTCGCCGTCGCCGGCGTCGAGTGCATGCTCATGCCGTTCGGCACGGTCCTCGGCGTCTTCACACTGGTGCTGCTGACCCGTTCGTCGGTCCGCGCTGCGTTCCGCTGACCGATGCGCCTCGCCGTCCTCGCCTCCGGCCGCGGCAGCAACCTGCAGGCCATCCTCGACGCGATCGGCGACGGTGCGCTCGACGCGCGCGTGGTCAGCGTGTTCTCGGATCAACCGAAGGCGTTCGCCCTCGAACGCGCCCGCGCCGCCGGCGTTCCGGCACACGCCTGCCCGCCCGCGGCGTTCGGGTCGCGGGCGCAGTTCGACGCTGCGCTGTTCCAGGCGATCTCCGACGTTCAGCCCGACCTCATCGTCTGCGCCGGATACATGCGCCTGCTGGGCGCCGCCCAGGTCGAGGCGTGGGCCGGCCGCATGATCAACATCCACCCGTCGTTGCTGCCGCTGTTCAAGGGCCTGCGCACCCACGAGCAGGCGCTCGCGGCGGGCGCGCTCGAGCATGGCGCCAGCGTCCATTTCGTGACGCCCGAGCTCGACGGGGGGCCGGTCATCGCGCAGGCGCGCGTCGCCGTGGTGCCCGGCGACGACGCGACGAGCCTCGCCGGCCGCGTGCTCGAGCGCGAGCATCCGCTGCTGCTCGCCACGCTCGCGATGTTCGCCGCCGGTCGACTGCGCCTCGACGGCGGTCGCGTCACCGTCGACGGCCACCCGCTCGCACGGCCGCTGCAGCTGGGCGGCATGGAACTCGTGGAGGTCGCCGAATGAATCGCCTGGCCCGACTGGTCATCGCGTCCGCCCTGCTCGCCCTGTCGACGACCGCGGCCGCCGTGCAGCCGTTCCGCGCGAGCTACGACGTGTATCGAGGCGGCCGGGCGCTCGGCGTCGCCACCCTGCAGGTCGTTCCGGCGGGCGACCGCTGGCGCGTGGACCTCGTCATGGACGGCAAGGGCCTCGTCGGCCTCGCCGGCCTCAACGCGCAGCAGAGCACCGTCTTCGACGAGGTGAACGGCACCTATCGCCCGCTGTCGCAGAGCACGGTGCGGAAGCTTCTGTTCACGCGCAAGCAGAGTACCGGCGTCTACGATTGGTCGGCTCGCAGGGCGACCTGGACGGGAGACGTGAAGAAGTCCCGCCAGGCCCCCGTGCCGCTGGAACCCGGCGACATGAGCGGCCTCCTGATCAACCTCGCGGTGATCCGCGACGCGCGCCCCGGGCAGTCGCTGGACTATCGCTACGTCGACAGCGGGCGGGCCCGGATGCAGCGGTATGCCGTGGCGCCCATGCCCGAGGACATGGTCGTCGGCGAGTTGCGGTACAGCGCGATGCGCGTCGACCGGGTGCAATCGGGCGACGAGCAGACCTCGATCTGGGTCGCGGAGGGCGTTCCGACGCCGATCCGCATCCTGCAACGGGAAAACGGCGAAGACACGTACGACCTTCGCCTCATCGAATACACGGGAGCCTGACCACATGACGAAGACGTTCCTCCGCGGTGCCATTCTGGCCGCCTCGCTCGCCCTCGCCGGCGCGCCCGCCTTCGCCGCGCAGCCGTTCAATGCGGCCTACCAGGCGAACTACATGGGCATGAAGGCGACCGGCCGCATGGCCATCGAGCCGGCGGGCGACGGCCAGTGGCGCTACACGCTCGAGGTGCGCAACCAGATGGCGAACCTCGTCCAGACCACCGTCTTCGACGAAGCTGGCGGCGTGCTGCGCCCGCTCTCCGGCAGCGACAGCAACAAGCTGCTGATCAAGAAGTCGAACAAGAACGCCACGTACGACTGGTCGAAGGGCGTGGCGACGTGGTCGGGCGACGTGAAGGCCGACCGCGCCGGCCCGGTGAAGCTGCAGAAGGGCGACCTCGACGCACTGCTCGTCAACGTCGCGATCGCACGCGATGCGATCGCCGGCAAGCCGCTGCACTACCGCATGGTCGACAACGGCAAGGCGCGCGACCTCAGCTACTCGGTCGCCGGCAAGGAAGCGGTGACGGTCAACGGCAAGTCGGTGCAGGCGACGAAGGTCGTCAGCACCTCGGGCGACAAGAAGACGACGCTGTGGGTGGTGCCGGGCGTGCCGGTGCCGGTGCGCATCCTGCAGGTCGACGACGGCGACAGCATCGACCTGCGCATCGCGCAGTAAGCGCTGCCTCTGGATGTGAAAAAGCCCCGCGATGCGGGGCTTTTTCTTGCGCGGTCGTTTAAAAACCTCAGCGGATACGCGAGATCTTGGCGCCCAGCCCGGAGAGCTTCTGCTCGATGTTCTCGTAGCCGCGGTCGAGGTGGTAGATGCGGTCGATGGTGGTCGTGCCGTCGGCGACGAGGCCGGCGAGGATCAGCGACGCCGACGCGCGCAGGTCGGTCGCCATCACCGGGGCGCCGCTCAGGCGCGGCACCCCGCGCACCACCGCCGTGTGGCCGTCGACGCGGATGTCCGCACCGAGCCGCAACAGTTCGTTGACGTGCATGAAGCGGTTTTCGAAGATCGTCTCGTTGATCACCGACACGCCGTCGGCGACGCAGTTCATCGCCATGAACTGCGCCTGCATGTCGGTCGGGAAACCCGGGTGCGGCGCCGTGGTGATGTCCACGGCCTTCGGCCGACGCCCGTGCATGTCGATCATGATGCGGTCGCCGTCGCAGTCGAGCTCCGCGCCCGTCTCCTTCAGCTTGTCGAGCACGGCATCCATCGTGTCCGGCCGGGCGTGGGTGAGCGTGACGCGCCCGCCCGTCATCGCCGCGGCGACGAGGAACGTCCCGGCTTCGATGCGGTCCGCCACGACGTGGTGCGTGCAGGCGCGAAGACGCTCCACGCCTTCCACCACGATGCGGCCGGTGCCGGCGCCGGTGATGTTCGCGCCCATCGCGACGAGGCATTCGGCGAGGTCGACGATTTCCGGTTCCATCGCCGCGTTCTCGAGCACCGTGCGCCCTTCCGCGAGCACCGCCGCCATCAGCACGTTCTCGGTGGCGCCGACGCTCACGATGTCGAAGACGTGCCGTGCGCCGCGCAGGCGATCGGCCTGGGCCTTGATGAAGCCGTTCTCGACGGTGATCTTTGCGCCGAGCGTCTGCAGTCCCTTGATGTGCAGGTCCACCGGGCGCGAGCCGATCGCGCAGCCACCGGGCAGCGAGACCTCGGCATGGCCGTACTTCGCGAGCAGCGGGCCCAGCACGAGCACCGAGGCGCGCATCGTCTTGACCAGCTCGTACGGGGCGACCTGGCTGTGCACCGTCGTGGGATCGACGGTGACCACGCCCGGACCCTCGTCGCCGACGCGTGCGCCGAGCTCGGCGAGCAGGCGCGCGGTGGTGTGCACGTCGTGCAGGTGCGGCACGTTGCGCAGCGTCATCGGCCCGTCGGCGAGCAGCGTCGCGCAGAGGATCGGCAGCACGGCGTTCTTGGCGCCGGAAATACGGACTTCGCCGTGGAGCGGCGCGCCGCCTTCGACAACGATCTTCTGCATGGACTCGATTCGGTAAATGAAAGGTCGGGACCGCCGCGCCTCAGGCCGCGCCGGCTTCCTCGGGGGTCAGCGTCTTGAGCTGCAGCGCGTGGATCTCGCCGCCCATGCGCTCGCCCAGCGTCGCGTAGACGAGGCGGTGGCGCGCCAGCGGAAGCTTGCCCCGGAAGGCGTCGCTGACCACCGTCGCCTCGAAGTGCACGCCGTCGTCGCCGCGCACGTCGGCGCGGGCGCCGGGCAGGCCCTGCTCGATGAGTTGACGGATGGTCTCGGGATTCACGGCGTCGCCTCGCTGAGCGCGGAGCGGGGCGGACCGGCAGGGGTCGCCCGGACCGCTTAAACTGGGGGACTTAGCCTAGCTGAAAGGACCCCCGTCCGAAATGGCGGACTCCAGCACCCCGGCGGCCACCGACCTGCTCGCCAGCGGACGCCGCGTCTTCGCGGTCGAGGCCGCCGCGCTCGCCGCCGTCGCCGACCGGCTCGACGGGGCGTTCGAGGACGCCTGCCGCCGGATCCTGGCCGCGCACGGCCGCGTCGTGTGCATCGGCATGGGTAAGTCGGGGCACGTGGCGCGCAAGATCGCCGCGACCCTCGCCTCCACCGGCACGCCGGCGTTCTTCGTGCACCCGGGCGAGGCCGCGCACGGCGACCTCGGCATGATCACCGACGCCGACGTCGTGCTGACGCTGTCGTATTCGGGCGAGAGCGACGAGATCCTCACGCTGATGCCGGTGCTGCGGCGACAGGGCAACGTCGTCATCGCGATGACGGGCCGGCCCCAGTCGACGATGGCGCGCGAGGCCGACGTGCACCTCGACATCTCGGTGCCGGCCGAAGCGTGCCCGCTGCATCTCGCACCCACGTCGAGCACCACGGCCTCGCTCGCGATGGGCGATGCACTCGCGGTCGCCTTGCTCGAGGCGCGGGGCTTCACCGCCGACGACTTCGCGCGCTCGCACCCCGCCGGTGCCCTCGGGCGTCGACTGCTGCTGCACATCGCGGACGTGATGCACTCGGGCTCCGACCTGCCAGTCGTCGGCCCCGCCGCGTCGGTGAGCGAAGCGCTCGTCGAGATGAGCCACAAGCGTCTCGGGCTGACCGCCGTCGCGGACGGCGAAGGTCGCCTGCTCGGCGTCTTCACCGATGGCGACCTGCGCCGCACCCTGGACGACGCGCGGCTCGACCTGCGCCACACGCCCATCGAACAGGTGATGACCCGCGCGCCGCGCACGATCGCGCCCGAGATGCTCGCCGTCGAAGCGGCGCACGTGATGGAGCAGTACAAGATCAACGGCCTGCTGGTGGTCGACGCCGCCGGCCGCGTGGTCGGTGCGCTGAACATTCACGACCTGTTGCGTGCGCGGGTGGTTTAACCCCCGGATTCCATGACCGACTCGACCGCCCCCGCCCCGGACCTCCGTTCGCGCGCCCGCCGCGTGCGCCTTGCGTGTTTCGACGTCGACGGCACGCTCACCGACGGTCGCCTGATCTATTCCGCCGATGGCGGCGAGGCGAAGGCCTTCCACGTGCATGACGGACAGGGGCTGGTCCTGCTGCGTCGCGCGGGCCTCGAGGTGGCTTTCGTCACCGCGCGGACCAGTCCGGTGGTGGAGCGCCGCGCCGCCGAGCTTGGCGTGCGTGCCTGGTGCGGCGTGGGCGACAAGCTCGACTGCGTGCGCGGCCTCGCCGACACGCTCGGTCTCGACCTCGGTGAGGTCGCGTTCATGGGCGACGACCTGCCCGACCTGAGCGTGATGCGGGCGGTCGGGCTGTCCGCCTGCCCGGCCGATGCGCATGCCTGGATCGCTCGAGATGCGCATTGGCAGTCACGGCAGCCGGCCGGCCACGGCGCGGCGCGCGAGTTCTGCGACATGCTGCTCGAGGCGCAGGACCACGTGGCGTCCTTGCTCGACGGTCTGCTGGGCGAGCGGCCCGCGGCGATCGGAGCGCAGGCGTGAACTGGCGCGTCGTCCTCGGCATCGTGCTCGCAGTCGCGGCAGTCGCGATCGGCACGTCGTTGTGGCAGCAGAGCCGCGACGACATCGCGCCGCTCGAAGCCGGGCGTTCCGATTACACGCTGCACGACTTCGAACTCGTATCGCTCGACGCCACCGGTCGCGAGTCGTTCACGCTGCGCGCACCGAAGCTCACGCGGGACCCGGACGTGCGCACGCTCACCATCGCCACGCCGCTGTTCGTGATCCCGCCGAAGGCGGCGGGAGACGGCAATCCCTGGAACGTGCGCTCGCGGACCGGCTGGGTGTCGGCGGCGGGCGACGAGATCCGCCTGCGCGGCGACGTGCTCGCCACCAGCACCAACGCGCAGGGCGGGGCCGTGAGCATGACCACGCAACAGCTCAACGTGTTTCCGGATGCGAAGCGCGCGAGCTCCCCGGTCGCGACCAGGGTCCAGCAGCCGGGTCTTATACTCAGCGGACACGGCATGGAAGCAAGGCTCGACACCCAGCGTGTAACCATGAAGGACGCAAAGGCCCGTTATGTACGCTCGAACTAAGGCGGTCGCCGCCCTCGCCCTCGTGGCACTCCTCGCGAGCACCTCCGCATTCGCGCGTTCCTCCGACCGTCGCCAGCCGATGGACATCGAGGGTGCCGCGTTCGACAGCTCGCTGAGCGACAACAGCGTGACCGTCTTCACCGGCGGCGTCACCATCCGCCAGGGCTCGCTCGACATCCGTGCGACCCGCGCCGAGGTGTCGCGCGTCAACGGCGACCCGTCCCGGGCCGTGCTCACCGGCGCGCCGGTTCGCCTGAGCCAGCAGCTGGACGACGGCACGCCGATGAGCGCCACGGCCGCACGCGTGGACTACGACCTGCGCACCGAGATCGTCGTGTTCACCGGCGGCGTGAACATCCAGCAGCCGCGCGGCACGCTCAACGGCGACAAGATCACCTACAACATGCGCAACGGCCAGGTGGCTGCCGGCGCCACGGCGGGTGGCGGTCGCGTCAAGATGCGCATCCTCCCGCGCAATGCCCAGGGTTCGCCCTGATGCTGCGTGCCGAAGGCCTGCGCAAGAGCTACCGGTCCCGCGAGGTCGTGCGTGACTTCGGGCTGTCGCTCGACGCCGGCGAAGTGGTCGGCCTGCTCGGCCCCAACGGCGCCGGCAAGACGACGTGCTTCTACATGATCGTCGGCCTGGTGCCGGCGGACGCGGGCCAGATCCTGCTCGACGGCCGCGACATCACTGCCGAGCCGATGTATGCGCGCGCCAAGCACGGCGTGGGCTACCTGCCGCAGGAACCTTCGGTGTTCCGCCGGCTCACGGTGGCCGACAACATCCGGCTGGTGCTCGAACTGCGCACCGACCTCGACCGCAAGGGGCGCGAGCGCGAACTCGCCTCGCTGCTCGACGAGTTGCAGGTCGCGCACGTCGCCGAGCAGATCGGCGCGAGCCTCTCCGGTGGCGAACGCCGTCGCGTCGAGATCGCGCGCGCCCTCGCCGCGAAGCCGCGACTGATGCTCCTCGACGAGCCTTTCGCGGGCGTCGATCCGATCTCCGTCGGCGAGATCCAGAAGATCGTGCGCCACCTCACCGAGCGCGGCATCGGCGTGCTGATCACCGACCACAACGTCCGCGAGACGCTCGGCATCTGCGACCGCGCCTACATCCTCAACGAGGGGATGGTGCTCGCGCAGGGTTCGCCCGAATCGATCCTCGCGAACCCGGACGTGCGCCGCGTCTACCTCGGCGAAACGTTCCGACTGTAATGCTCGTGCGCCCGACCGGCGGCGGCCCGCGGCTGACCTCCGACAGGAACGCGATGTACCTTGCATGTCGATGAAACCGCGCCTCCAGGCCACCCTCGGACACCAGCTGGTCATGACGCCGCAGTTGCAGCAGGCGATCCGCCTGCTGCAGTTGTCATCGGCCGAGCTCGAGGCGGAGCTGTCGGAAGCGGTCGAAAGCAATCCCCTGCTGGAATGGGACGACGCGCCCGACGTCATCGCGCTTCCCGAAGCCGCCATCGACGTCGATGCGCCCGATCGCTTCGAGGAGTCCTGGTCGGACGGCGACCTCGACGGCTGGGCCGAAGGCGCGGGCGGCGCCGCCTCCGGTAGCGACGACAATACGAACCTCGCCGAGCAGGTCGCCGAACCCGAGACGCTGCACGATCACCTGCTGTGGCAGCTGCACCTGAGCGGGCTGTCCCCGCGCGATCGCATGATCGGCGTCGCGCTGATCGAAGCGATCTCCGACGACGGCTACCTTCGCGAGCCGGTCGACGCGATCGCCGCGACGCTCGATCCGGTGCCCGACACCGACGAGGTGCTGATGGTGCTGCACGCCATCCAGCATTTCGATCCGGTCGGCGTCGGTGCGCGTTCGGTCGCCGAGGCACTGTGCGTGCAGTTGTCGGCGCTCGACGCCGATACGCCGGGCCGCGCGCTCGCGCAGCGCATCTGCCACGACCACCTCGAACGCCTGCCCAAGCTCGGCGCCGCGGGCCTCGCCATCGAACTGGGCGCGGAAGTCGACGACGTCGAATGCGCGATCGCGCTGCTGCTGTCGCTCGATCCGCGGCCGGGCGCCCAGCTCGGCGACGTGGCGCCCGAAAGCTATGTCACCCCGGACGTGACGATCTGGCGGCAGCGCGGCGCCTGGCGCGTGGCGCTGGCCGACCAGGGACGGCCGCGACTGCGCATCCATCGTGGCTACGAAGCGCTGATCCCGCAGACCTCCACCGCGGACGCGAGCTATCTCCGCACCCACCTGCAGGAAGCCCGCTGGCTGCTGCGCAACGTCGAGGCGCGGGGCGAGACGCTGCTCCGCGTCGCCCGCTGCCTCGTGCAGCGGCAGTCCGCCTTCCTGGAATCCGGGGGCGGCGCGCTGCTGCCGTTGACGCTGCGCGAGGTGGCCGCCGAGCTGGGCCTCCACGAGTCGACGGTCTCCCGCGCCATCGCGCGCAAGTACGCGCGCACCCCCCGCGGCACCCTGGCGCTCCGCGCCTTCTTCGCCTCCAGCGTGGGCGGCGGAACCGCCGAGGAAACCTCCAGCGCGGCGGTGCAGGCGATGATCCGCCAGCTCGTGGCGGCCGAGAACCCCCGCAAGCCGCTGTCCGACGCCCGCCTGGCCGAGTCCCTGCAGGGCGCTGGCGTGCCGGTCGCCCGGCGCACGGTGGCAAAATACCGCGAGGCGCTGGGGATTCCGTCGTCGCAGGACCGGGTCCGGATCGCCTGAGCGATCCTTTGACGGGCGTCAAGCCGTCGGCCCGCAGACGTGCCATTCTGGAATCGCGGCCAAGGGGCCGCCTTTGCAGACAGTGAGGAGATGCCCATGCGTATCGACATCCACGGCCAGCATATCGACGTCACGCCCGCGCTCCGCGAGTACGTCGCCACGCGCTTCGAGCGGCTCGCCCGCCATTTCGAGCAGCCCTTCGAAATCCGCACCGTCCTGGCGGTGGAAAAGACCCGGCAATGGGCCGAGGCGACGGTGATCCTCGCCGGTCGCACCTTCCACGCCGATGCCGACGGCATCGACGTCTACGCCGCGATCGACGTGCTCGCCGACAAGATCGACCGTGCGCTGCTGCGCCACAAGGAAAAGCTGGTCGACCATCATCGCGGCGAGCGCCTCGCCCGCACGGGCGAGCTCGCCTGAGCCGCATGCCCTTCGCCGACCTGCTCCTGCGCGAACGCATCGGCCGCATCGACGCCCCGCTCGATCGGGATGGCGTGCTGGACCGGGTGGCTTCCCTGCTGGCGCAGCCGATCGAGGGGCATGGCCTGCCCGCCGCCGCGCTCGCGGATTCCCTCCGCGCGCGCGAGCGGCTTTCCAGCACCGCACTCGGCCACGGCGTCGCGATTCCGCATGCGCGCATCGGCGGCCTCGACCGCGCGCGCGGCGCCTTTGTCGTGCTGCGGACCCCCGTCTCGTTCGCCGCGCCGGATGCGCGGCCGGTCGACCTCGTATTCGCGATGGCGGTCCCGGAGGACGAAGTCGCAGGCCACCTCGCCCATCTGGGCGAGATCGCCGAGCGCTTTTCGAATGCCGATTTCCGCGATGCGCTGCGCGGCGCCGCCGACGACCGCGACCTCGCCCGCCACCTGCTCGACGACGTCCCGTGAATCTCTCCATCAGCGCGCAGGAACTCTTCGACCAGCAGGCCGAGCGCCTGGGCCTGCGCTGGTTCGCCGGTCGTCGCGGCGGCCCGCGCGTGCTGGAGTCCGTCGACACGGTCGCGCGGCGCCCGTCGCTCGCCGGCTACCTCAACATCATCTATCCGAACCGCGTGCAGATCCTCGGCACCGAGGAACTCGCGTGGCTCGACGCGCTGGACTCGCGCCTGCGCTGGGAAACGATCGAGAAGATCATCCAATTCCGTCCGCTCGCCCTGGTCATCAGCAAGGGCCAGTCCTGCCCCGAAGACCTGCGGCTCGCGGCGGAGGAAAGCGAGACGCCGCTGTGGATCTCGCCGCGCCGCGGGCACGAGCTGCTCAACCACCTGCAGTACCACCTCGCGCGCAAGCTCGCGCCGCGCGTCACGCTGCATGGCGTCTTCATGGAGATCTACTCGATCGGGGTGCTGATCACCGGGGAATCCGGCGCCGGCAAGAGCGAACTCGCGCTGGAGCTGGTGACGCGCGGGCATCGGCTGGTCGCCGACGACGCGCCCGAGTTCACGCAGATCGCGCCGGACGTGCTCGACGGCGCCTGTCCCGAGCTGTTGCAAGACATGTTGGAAGTTCGCGGACTGGGCGTTCTCAACGTGCGCCAGATGTTCGGCGACACGGCGGTCAAGAAGAACAAGTACCTGCGCCTGATCGTGCACCTGACGCCGCCGACGCTCGAAACCGCGCCCGGCGGACTGGAGCGCATCACCGGCGACCTCGGCCTGCGGCGCGTGCTCGACCTCGACGTGCCCACCATCTCGGTCCCGGTGATGCCCGGCCGCAACCTCGCGGTGCTCACCGAAGCCGCGACGCGCATGCACATCCTGCGCGCGAAGGGCGTCGACCCGGCGGCGGCCTTCATGGCCCGCCACAGCCACTTCCTCGAGCGCGGCGACGCATGAGTACGCCCGAGCCCGCGAATCTCGTGCTCGTGAGCGGCCTGTCGGGCTCGGGCAAGTCCGTCGCCCTGCACACGTTCGAGGACCTCGGCTTCTACTGCGTCGACAACCTTCCCGCGACGCTGCTGCCCGCGCTGGTCGCCGACATCAGCGGCGGCGAAGGCGGCGGCCCGCGCAAGGTGGCCGTCGGCATCGACGTTCGCAACCGGGCCGACGAGCTCGATCGCGTGCCGGCCGCGCTCGCCGAAGTCGGCGGTATGGGCTTCGACCCGCGACTGGTCTTCTTCGACGCGGCCGACACCGTGCTGCTCAAGCGTTATGCGGACACGCGCCGACGCCATCCGCTCGGGCGGCGTGGACTCTCGCTGCCCGAATCCATCGCGCTCGAACGCCAACTGCTGCGCCCGCTGCGCCAGCTGGCCGATGCGATCGTCGACACCAGCGACATGAACGTGCACCAGCTGCGCCGGCACGTCACCACCGAGTTCGGCCTCGGCAGCGAGACCGGCATGTCGCTGCTGTTCGAATCGTTCGCGTATCGCCGCGGCGTGCCGCCCGATGCCGACTTCGTCTTCGACGCACGCGCGCTGCCGAACCCGCACTGGATCCCGTCGCTCCGTCCTCTTTCTGGGCGCGATGCGGCGGTGCAGGCGTACCTGCGCGAGCAGGAGGACGTCGAGGCCTTCTACACGCAGCTCCGTGCCTTCCTCGACGCGTGGCTGCCCCGACTGCAGTCCGACAGCACGCGCAGCTACGCGACCATCGCCTTCGGCTGCTCGGGCGGGCGCCACCGCTCCGTCTACCTCGCCGAACGCATGGCCCTGCACGCCCGCGAGATCGGCTGGCACGAGGTCGCCGTGCACCATCGCGAGCTCGACTGAGTTCCACCACCGACGCTTCCGGACGGTCACGAGCCTCTGCTAACGTCGGCCCATGGCCGTCGGCATCCTCCTCGTCACGCATGAAGGCATCGGCACCGCGCTGCGCGGCGTCGCCGAGCGGCTGTTGACGCCGCTCCCGCTGCGCATCGAGGTGCTGGAAGTCGCGTTCGACGCCGATCCGGACAGCGTCATGCCCACCGCGAGCGCGGCCCTGCGGCGCGCCGACGACGGCGCGGGCGTGCTGGTGCTGACCGACCTCTACGGCGCGAGCCCCGCGAACATCGCCGGCCGCCTGTCGCGCCTGGGCACGCCGGTCCGCCGCGTGTCCGCCCTCAACCTGCCGATGCTGCTGCGCGTGCTGAACTACGCGGAACTCGCGCTCGACGAGATGCCGGCCATCGCCGTTGCCGGCGGCCGCAACGGCGTTCAACAGGACGATGCCTGAGCCATGATCGAACGCGACCTGATCGTCCCCAACCGCCTCGGACTGCATGCGCGCGCCACGGCCAAGCTGGTGCAGCTGCTGTCGCAGTTCCGCAGCAACTGCACGCTCACCGCGAAGGGCCGCGAGGTGAACGCCAAGAGCATCATGGGCGTGATGCTGCTCGCCGCCGGCCAGGGCACGTCGGTACGCCTCCGGGTCGAGGGCGAGGATGAGGCCGCCGTCGCGGATGCCGTGCAGGCGCTGTTCGATCGCCGCTTCGACGAGGACAGCTGAGGCGCATGCGCCGGGCACTGGGCGGACAGGGCGCATCCCGCGGCACCGTGCTGGGCCGCGCACGCGTCCGCCTGCCCCACGCCCTGCAGATCGCCGAACAGCACATCGGAGCGGACGCGGCACCCGCCGAGCTCGAGCGCCTGCACGCAGCCATCGACGTCGTGCGGGTCGAGATGCACGCCCTTCGCGCGCGGCTGCACGGTGCGCTGGCGCAGGAGGTGGGCGAGTTCCTCGACCTCCATGCACTGCTGCTGGACGATCCCGAACTGCTGCAGGGCCTCGACGAGCTCGTGCGCGGGCGACTGCTGTCCGCGGACTACGCGCTGCGCGTGCAGCGCGATCGCCTCGCCTCCGTGTTCGAGGCGATGGACGATCCGTATTTCCGCAGCCGCGTCGAGGACATCGACCAGGTGATCGGTCGTATCCACGCGGCCCTGCATCGACGGGACTGCGAGGTACGCGGCTTCGCCGGCGAGATCCTCGTCGCCGAGAGCGTGGCGCCCGCCGAAATGGCGCAGCTGCAAGCGCAGGGCGTCATCGGCCTGGTCACCACCAGCGGCAGCGCGCTCGGCCATACCGCGATCCTCGCGCGCAGCCTGCACATGCCGCTCGTCGTCGACTGCACCGGGGCGCTCGAGGCGATCAACGACGGCGATGCGCTGATCGTCGACGGCGGCAGCGGGCGGGTCGTCGTCGAGCCGGGCGCGGACGACCTGCGGCTGCATCGCGAGTCCGAGCGCAGCCAGCTTCGCGAGCGCCGTGCGCTGGGCCGCCTGCGTCGCGAGCCGACGCGCACGCGCGACGGCGTCGACATCCGGCTGTTCGCGAACGCCGAATCGCAGGAGGACGTCGCCGAGGCGCATGCGCTCGGCGCCGCGGGCGTGGGCCTCTATCGCACCGAATTCCTCTTCCTGCAGCGGCCCGAGTTGCCGGACGAGGACGAGCAGTTCCGCGCCTATCGCGACGTGGTGATGGGCATGAGCGGTCGCCCGGTGACGATCCGCACGCTCGACGTCGGCGCCGACAAGACCGACCGCACGGGCCTGTCGCTGCGGGACGAGGCGAATCCCGCATTGGGGCTGCGCGGTGTGCGGCTCTCGCTCGCGCGGCGCGGCCTGTTCGATACGCAGCTGCGTGCCCTGCTCCGCGCGTCCGCCTACGGGCGCATCCGGCTGCTCGTGCCGATGGTGACGTGCGCGGAGGAGGTGCGCCGCGTGCGCGCCGAGATCGATCGCATCACCGCGGCCCTGCGCACCGAGGGCCATGAAGTCGGCGAGGTGCCGCTCGGCGTGATGATCGAAGTGCCCGCCGCCGCGCTCGCCTTGCCGGGCTTCGTGCGGGAGGTCGATTTCCTGTCCGTCGGCACCAACGACCTCGTGCAGTACCTGCTCGCGGTCGATCGCAACCACGAAGGGCTGGGGCGCCTGTACACGCCGCTGCATCCTGCGGTGATCCGCGTGCTGCGCGACACGATCCGCATCGCGCAGCGCCATGCACGGCCCATCGCCGTCTGCGGCGAGATGGCCGCGGCGCCCGAGTACGCACCGCTGCTGATCGCGCTGGGTCTCACCGACTTCAGCCTGCACCCGGGCACGATGCTCGAAGTGCGCCGGCGCATCCGCGATTGCGACCACGCGGCGCTGCAGGCCCGCCTGCCCGCCCTGCTCCGCGCGCGCGACCGCGCCTCGCTGGAGCGGTGGCTCGACGCGGCCAATCGTTGAACCCGCCGCGCGGCTGTCCATCGCCGCCGCCAGCGGCGATAATGCGCACATGAACCTCTGACCCCGGTCGCATGTCGCGGCGTGACACGCCGGCGGGTGCGGCTCGCCCACGGACCTCCCAGGTCCCCGCCGGAACGCGCGCATGGCCGAATCCGTCCGCCACGAGAAGACCGCGCGGCAGCTCAGGCTGCTGTCCGACGCGCTCGACAGCGGGCGCCTCGGGCCGGTACGTCGCCTGGTCAACACGCTCTCGCCCGCCGAGATCGGCAACCTCCTCGAGTCCCTCCCGCCGGCCAAGCGCACCGTGGTCTGGGGGCTCGTCGACGCCGAGGACGACGGCGAGGTGCTGGTGCACGTCGGCGACGAGGTCCGCGAGGGCCTGCTGGCCGAGATGGACCCGGACGAGATCGTCGCGGCCGTCGAGGACCTCGACATCGACGACCTCGCCGACCTCGTCGACGACCTGCCCGATGCGGTGATCGAGCAGGTGCTGCTGTCGATGGACCGGGAGAACCGCGAGCGCCTGGAGCAGGCGCTGTCGTACCCGGAGGACACGGCAGGCCGCCTGATGAACCCGGACGTGGTGACGGTCCGCGCCGACACCACGCTCGAGGTCGTGCTGCGCTACCTGCGCCTGCGCGGCGAGCTGCCCGACCACACCGACCACCTGTACGTGGTCAGCCGCCGCCACCAGTACCTCGGCCGCATCGCGATCGCCGACCTGCTCACGCAGGACCCGTCCACGCCGATCAACCGGCTCGTGGACGACGAGCAGCCGGCGATCGGCGTCGCCGAGACCGCGACGGAAGTCGCGCGGCGTTTCTCGGACTACGACTGGATCAGCGCCCCCGTCGTCGACGAGGCCAACATCCTGCTCGGCCGCATCACCATCGACGACGTCGTCGACATCATCCGCGAGCAAGCCGAGCACCAGGCCCTGTCGGCCGCGGGCCTCGACGAGGACGAAGACCTCTTCAGCCCGGTGCCGCGCGCGACCCGCCGCCGCCTGATGTGGCTCACGATCAACCTGGCGACGGCCTTCCTCGCTTCGTATGTCGTCGGGCAGTTCGAAGGCACGATCTCGGCGATCGTCCAGCTCGCCGTGCTGATGCCGATCGTGGCCGGCATGGGCGGCAATGCCGGCACCCAGGTGCTCGCGCTGATGGTGCGCGGCCTGGCGCTCGGGCAGGTGAGCTTCTCCAATTACCTCGCCCTGCTGTGGAAGGAATGCAAGGTCGCGATCCTCACGGGCCTGGGCCTCGGCCTGATGCTCGCGACGGTCGTGCAGCTGCGATACGGCAACTGGGGGCTCACCGCCGTCATCGCGTCGGCGCTGCTCATCAACCAGCTCGCAGCGGCGACGGCCGGCGTCCTGATCCCGCTGACGATTCGCCGCTTCGGTTTCGATCCGGCGCTCGCCAGCGGCATCTTCCTGACGACCGTGACCGACGTCATGGGCTTCTTCACGTTCCTCGGCCTCGCCACGCTCTTCCTGCTCAACTGATCGGCGAAGCGGCCGTTAACGCACGGGGACGCGTCCGTCGCCAACGGCGGACGCAAGGAGAGACCATGCTCAGCCGCCTGCTGCGACGCCTGCAGGGCCATTCGACGGCCGGACTGCCCCGCGCCCTCGCGACGGACGCCGACGCGCCGTCCCGGCCGACCGCGGTGGCGCCGGAGCCGGCCGACGGGCCGCCGGCGGCCGCCTCCGACGATCTCGCCCGGGTCTTCGTGCGCCACCTGCTGGACGCCGCGCCCGACGCGCCCGTCTCTCCCGGGCTCTCGGCGGACGTGCTCGACCGCCTGGGCGCGCTGGCCCGCCACCTCGACGTCGCCCGCCTTCCGCGACTGCCTGCGGTGGTCCCGCAGCTGCTGGCCGCGATGCGTCGCGACGACGCGGATGCGACGTCGCTCGCCAACCTCCTCGCCCGCGATCCGACGCTCGCCGGCGACGTCGTGCGCGTCGCCAACAGTGCGCACTACGCCCGCACCGCGCCGGTCGGCTCGCTGGTGCAGGCGATCGGGACGATCGGTCTCGACGGCCTGCGCTACGTCGTGCTGACCACCGTGATGCGGCCCATCCTCCGGGCCGATCCGTCGAATCAGGCGGCACGCACGGGCGACCGCCTCGCGCGGCACGGCGAGGCCCGCACGTGGCTCTGCGCGCCGCTGGCCTTCGGCACCTGCGACGCGGGAGAAGCGCAGCTCGCGTCGGTCGTGGCCTCGACCGGTCTCGCCGCGCTGATCCGCATGCTGCCGCGTCCGCTGCTGGCCCAGGCGGCCGCGGACGATGACTTCGCTCCGGCCCTGCTGACGCTCGCCGGCGAGCTCTCCGCACGCGCGGCCGCGCACTGGCGCTTCGACGAGCCCGTGCGTGCGGCGCTGGCCGCGTTCGCCTGCGGCGAGTCCGGCGACTCGGGGCTCGGTCGCACGCTCGCCGGCGCGGAGCGGCTCGCGATGCTGCATGTGCTGGGCACCGACGGAATCCCGGTGGAGGCATTCGAGTCGACGACGGCTTCGGACGATCGTCTCCTCGCGGTCGTGCGCGCCGCGACCCGCGCCGAGGCGCCCGTCGCGGCCTGATCGACCTCAGCCGAGCAACCGCTCCAGCACCGCCATCCGCACCGCCACGCCGTTCGCGACCTGGCGCAGGATCAGCGATCGCGGGCCGTCGGCGACCTCATCCGTGATCTCGACGCCGCGGTTGATCGGCCCCGGATGCAGCACGACCGCATCCGGCGCGGCACGGCGCAGGCGTTCCTCGGTAATGCCGTAGTCGCGGTGATAGCCGTCGAGCGAATCGACCAGGCCGTCCTCCATGCGCTCGCGCTGGAGGCGCAGGGTCATCACCGCGTCCGCGCCGGCGATCGCCTCGTCGAGATCATGGGTGACGCGGCAGCCGTCGAGCGTTGTATCGTCGGGCAACAGCGCCGCCGGACCGCAGACGCGCACGTCCCGCGCGCCGAGCGCGCGAAGCGCGTGCAGGTCGGACCGGGCCACGCGCGAATGCTTCACGTCGCCGACGATCGCGATCTTCAACGTGGCGAAGTCGTCGCCCTTCGCCTGGCGGAGGGTGAGCATGTCGAGCAGCCCCTGTGTCGGATGCGCGCTGCGCCCGTCGCCCGCATTGAGCAGCGCCGTCCCGGGCCGCGCGGCCGCGGCGAGCGCGGCCACTGCGCCGTCGTCGTGGTGACGCACGATGAAACCGCGCACGCCCATCGCCTCGAGGTTGCGCATCGTGTCGAGCGCCGTTTCCCCCTTGCGGGCCGACGACGTGGAGACATCGAAATTCAGCACGTGCGCGCCGAGGCGTTGTGCGGCGAGCTGGAAGCTCATCCGCGTGCGCGTCGACGGTTCGAAGAACAGCGTGCAGACGGCGACGCCACGGAGCGCGTCCGCATCGCCGGGACGGTCGGCGAAGTGCTGCGCGCGGTCGAGCAGCTCGACGACGGTGGCGCGCGGCAGTCCGTCGAGCGTGAGCAGGTGCTGCATGGGTCTATCCGGGAAGGGGGACGTCGAGTTCGATGGCATCGGCGGGCGCGGCCAGCCAGCGCTCGACGATGATGGCCGCGGCGAGCGCGTCCAGGATCTGCGCATCGCGACGGCGCTTGCCGCCCTGCGCGCGTTCGTAGGCGAAGCGTTGCGCGGCCTCGACCGACGACGAGCGCTCGTCGACCAGCATCGCCGGACGCGCGTAGCGACGCACCAGTTCGTGCGCGAAGGCATGGGCGCGCTTGCGCGCCGGCTGGTCGCCTCCTTCGAGCGTGAGCGGGTCGCCGACGACGAAGCCGTCGGGCCGCCATTCGCGGAAGAGCCGCTCAATGGCGGGCCAGTCCGGGCCGCTCGCATGTACGTCGACGACCGCGATCGGCCGCGCACCGCTGCCGAATGCGCTGCCCACCGCGACACCGATCCTGCGGGCGCCGACGTCGAAACCGAGAACCGTCGTCGCCATGGCCATCTCAGGCACGCCCCGTGTAGTCGGCAAGGCGCGCGAAATCCACGCCGATGCGGCCGGCCGCGGCGCGCCAGCGCTCCTCGAGCGGCGTGTCGAAGAGCAGCGACGGATCCGCGGGCGCGGTCAGCCAGCTGTGGTCGGCGGTGAGCTCCTGCTCGAGCTGCCCGGCACCCCAGCCGGCGCAACCCAATGCCACCACGGCGTGGTCGGGGCCTTCGCCCTCGGCCATCGACTGCAGGATCTCGCGCGACGTCGTGAGCCACAGGTCGTGCCCGATCTCGAGCGTCGAGTCCCATCGCGTGCCGCCGTCGTGGATCACGAATCCGCGTTCGCGATGCACCGGCCCGCCATTGAGCACGATCTGCGACCGCAGCGAATCGCTGCCGCCGTCCAGGCCCATCTGGCTGAGCACTTCGCCGACCGTGTATTCGGAGGGCTGGTTGACGACGATGCCGAGCGCACCGTCCTCGTCGTGCTGGCAGATCAGCGCGACGCTCTGCGAGAAGCCGGAGCCCGCCAGCGACGGCAGGGCGATCAGCAGCTGGTTCGCGAGCGGCGTCGGGCTGTCGGGCAGGGACATGCGGCCATTCTGCCCTCCCCGTGCATACCGAAGGAAGCCCCGGCGCCCGGAACGACGAGGGCGCCCGAAGGCGCCCCCGTTCATCGCGCTGCGCTCCGGCGCGTCAGCGGATGTCGGCCATGCCGACGTCGCCCAGCCCCGCGGCGAGCGTGCGCGCATCGCCGCCCTGCGCGAGCTTGATGCGCAGGCGCACCTCGTTCTGCGAGTCCGCGAAGCGGAGCGCGTCCTCGTAGGAGATCTCGCCGGCCTGGTAGAGCTCGAACAGGGCCTGGTCGAAGGTCTTCATGCCGAGGTTGGTCGACTCCTTCATGATCTCCTTTAGCTTGTGGATCTCGCCGTCGCGGATGTAGTCCTGCACCAGCGGCGTGCCGAGCAGGATCTCCATCGCGACGCGCCGGCTCTTGCCGTCGGGCGACGGGATGAGCTGCTGCGCGACCACGCCCTTCAGGTTCAGCGAGAGGTCCATCAGCAGCTGGCCGCGACGCTCTTCGGGGAAGAAGTTGATGATGCGGTCCATCGCCTGGTTGGCGTTGTTCGCATGCAGCGTGCAAAGCACGAGGTGGCCGGTTTCGGCGAAGGCGATGGCGTGGTCCATGCCTTCGCGCGTGCGCACCTCGCCGATCATGATCACGTCGGGCGCCTGGCGCAGCGTGTTCTTCAGCGCGGCCTCCCAGGAGTCGGTGTCGATGCCGACCTCGCGCTGCGTGATGATGCAGCCCTCGTGCTTGTGCACGAACTCGATCGGGTCCTCGATCGTGATGATGTGGCCGGTCGAATTCTTGTTGCGGTAGCCGATCATCGCCGCCAGCGACGTCGACTTACCCGTGCCCGTGGCGCCGACGAAGATGATGATGCCGCGCTTGGTCATCGCGAGCGTCTTGATGATCGCCGGCAGGCCGAGCTCCTCGACCGTCGGGATCTTGCTCTCGATCCGGCGCAGCACCATGCCGACCTGGTTGCGCTGGAAGAAGCAGCTGACGCGGAACCGGCCGACGTTGGCGACGCCGATCGCGAAGTTGCACTCGTGCGTCTTCTCGAACTCCTCGCGCTGCTGAGGATTCATCACGCTCAGCACGAGATCGCGCGACTGCTGCGGCGTCAGCGGCTGCTGGGTGATCGGCGAGATCTTGCCGTGGACCTTGATCGACGGCGGCATGCCGGCGGTGATGAACAGGTCCGAGGCGCGATGCTGCGCCATCAGCTTGAGGTACGACGAGAAGTCGATCGCGCCCGGGCCGGCGGCGGCGGGAGACGGGGGCGTAACGGGGGGCATGCTGCTCATCGGATCTCCGGATCACGTCTCGGGGGCAGCCGCCTCCGCGACCGGCCACCGCATCTAAGACCCCGGTGCGCGCGGTGGCCCCGCGCCCCGCGGTGCCCGCCCGGAGGCGGGCATTCGCCGTCATTCGAACAGGCGCTTGTCCTTCGCGTACTCGCGGGCCTGGTTCTTCAGGATCATGCCGCGCTTGACGAGGTCGGTCAGGTGCTGGTCGAGCGTCATCATGCCGACCGACTGGCCCGTCTGGATGGACGAGTACATCTGGGCGACCTTGTCCTCGCGGATGAGGTTCCGGATCGCCGGCGTGCCGACCATGATTTCCCACGCCGCCGTACGACCGCCGCCGACCTTCTTCAGCAGCGCCTGCGAGATCACCGCGCGCAGCGACTCCGACAGCATCGAGCGCACCATCGGCTTCTCGCCGGCGGGGAACACGTCGATGATGCGGTCGATCGTCTTCGCGGCCGACGAGGTATGCAGCGTGCCGAACACGAGGTGGCCGGTCTCCGCGGCGGTCAGCGCGAGGCGGATCGTCTCGAGGTCGCGGAGCTCGCCGACCAGGATGTAGTCCGGGTCCTCGCGCAGCGCCGAGCGCAGCGCCTCGTTGAAGCCGTGCGTGTCGCGGTGCACTTCGCGCTGGTTGATCAGGCACTTCTGCGAGGTGTGCACGAACTCGATCGGGTCCTCGACCGAGAGGATGTGCGCGTACTCGTTCTTGTTGATGTGGTCGAGCATCGCGGCGAGCGTGGTCGACTTGCCCGAACCCGTCGGGCCGGTGACGAGGATCAGGCCCTGCGGCTGGTTGATCAGGTCGCGGAAGATCGGCGGCGTGCCGAGATCCTCCAGCGTCAGCACTTCCGACGGAATCGTGCGGAAGACGGCCGCCGCGCCGCGGTTCTGGTTGAAGGCGTTGACGCGGAAGCGCGCGAGGCCGGGAATCTCGAACGAGAAGTCGACCTCGAGGAATTCTTCATAGTCCCGTCGCTGCTTGTCCGACATGATGTCGTAGACGAGCGCGTGGACCTGCTTGTGCTCGAGCGCCGGGATGTTGATGCGGCGGACGTCACCATCGACCCGGATCATCGGCGGCAGGCCGGCCGAGAGGTGAAGGTCCGACGCCTTGTTCTTGACCGAAAAGGCCAGCAGCTCGGCGATATCCATGTATGTCCCCGGTGGTGCGAAACGATCCCTCGATCCGGAGCGGTCTGGCCGCTTCGGACCCCCTGAGGGCAGTATAGGCCCCCGCCCTGCCCCGGCAATGGCCGGTTCCGAGGACTCCGACGTGCTTGCCGATGCCCTCCGCGAGGTCTCCGAAACCCTTTATAGCGCGGCGTCCGCGGCCGGATGCACGCCGCCGGTGCTCGTCGCCGTTTCGAAACTGCAACCTGCGGCTGCGATCACGGAACTCGTCGCCGCGGGACAGCGCGACTTCGGCGAGAACTACGTGCAGGAGGCCGTCCGCAAGCGGCGGGAGCTGCGCGACGCGGGGCTCGCCGAGCCGGCGGTCTGGCACCTCATCGGCCACCTGCAGAGCAACAAGGCGGCCGAGGCCGCCGAACTGTTCGATTGGGTGCAGACCGTCGACCGCCCCTCGCTGATTGAGGCACTCGCCCGCCACCGCCCGGCCGACCGTTCTCCGCTCGACGTGCTGCTGCAGGTGAACGTCGACGACGAAGCGGGCAAGCACGGCTGCCACCCGGACGAGGTGCCCGCCCTCGCCGCGGCGGTCGAGGCGCAGCCGCGGCTTCGCCTGCGCGGGCTCATGATCATCCCCACGCCGTATCCCGACCTCGAGGCGCGGCGCCCGGCGTTCCGCGCCGCCAAGCAGCTGTTCGACGACCTGCGCGCCGCGCATCCGTCCGTCGACACGCTGTCGATGGGGATGAGCGACGACTACCCGCTCGCGCTCGGCGAAGGCGCGACCATGGTGCGCATCGGCACTGCGCTGTTCGGCGCGCGACCCGCACGGGGCTGAGCGGGTGGTTCATCGCCTGCGCCGCGTCGTGGCGCTGTTCCGCGCGGCCGCCGGCGCTGGGTTGGTGGGCTTCGCACTGCTCGGCCTCGCGATCGCGACCGCGTCGATACGCTTCCAGCAGTGCGGACCGAGCCGGCTGCATGCCGTCGAACCCGCCTGCCGCACCGGCGCGAAGCTTCTCCTGGGCGCGTACGGGCTGCTGTCGATCGCGCTGGTGCTGGGGGCGGTCAGCCTGACGCTGCTGTGGCGCGCGCGACGCGAGCGCCGGCACTGAACGGCGGCGCTATGCTGCCCGGGCCCCGACAGGAGTCTCCGATGACCGATCCCCACGACACCGGCGCCATCGCCTTCATCGGCGGCGGCAACATGGCGCGCAGCCTCATCGGCGGACTCGTCGCGCAGGGCATCGACCCGCAGGCGATCCACGTGGCCGAGCCGGTCGACCCCGTTCGCGAGGCGATGGTCCGCGACTTCGACGTGCAGGCCTTTCCGAACGCCGCGGCCGCCGCGGACGGCGCGTCGACCTGGCTGCTCGCGGTGAAGCCGCAGGTGATGCGCGCGGTCTGCGGCGAGCTCGCGGGCGCCTCGGCCTCGCGCCCCCTCGTGGTCTCGATCGCCGCCGGCATCACGTCGACGCAGCTCGATCGCTGGCTCGGTGGCGGCGTCGCCGTCGTCCGGGCGATGCCCAACACGCCCTCGCTCATCGGGCAAGGCATCACCGGCCTGTACGCCACGGGCGCGGTCTCCGCGGCCCAGAAGTACGCCGCCGAACGCCTGCTGCGCACCGGAGGGCCGACGGTCTGGATCGACGACGAAGCCCGGATGGACGCGGTGACCGCCGTGTCGGGCAGCGGCCCGGCCTACGTCTTCCTGCTGGCCGAAGCGATGCAGCTCGCCGCCGAGCGCCAGGGCCTGCCGCCGGAAACGGCCGCGGTGCTGGTGCGGCAGACCATCGCCGGCGCCGCCGCGATGCTCGTCGACGCGCATGAGCCGGCCTCCGTGCTGCGCGCGCGCGTGACGTCGCCCGGCGGGACCACGCAGGCCGCGGTCGAGGCGCTGCAGGCGGGCGGTTTCGAAGCGCTGCTCGACCGTGCGATCGACCGCGCGACCGTGCGCGGTCGCGAACTCTCCGCCGCCAACGACTGAGACGCCCATGCGCCGCCATCTGTTGCCCGCCCTCCTGCCCCTCGCGCTCGCGGCCTGCAACGGCTCGTCGGCGCCCACCGCCGCGACGCCGCAGGCGGCACGTCCGTCCAGCGCCGAAGTGCGAATCGGCGACGTCGTGGTGACCGCGAGCGTCCTGCAGACCTCGACGCTGCCGGAGGAAGTCGCGCGCCGCTACGGCCTCGAGCGCTCCGACGGCCTCGCCCTGCTGCTGGTCAACGCACAGACGGCCAACGGTGGCCCGCCGCCGTCGGGCCTGGTGATCGACGCCACGGCGACGCCGCCGGACGGTCGCGCACGCGCCGTCGACCTGCGCGAGGTCGAGGCCGGCGAATCGCTGGACCGCATCGGCACGGTGGAGATCGCGCCGCCGGAAACCGTCCGCTTCGACGTCAACGTGCGCTACGGCGCATCGAGCTCGACGCTGCAGGTCACGCGGGACTTCTATCCGCGTTGAGCGCGCTCAGCCGTGCTTCGTGGCCCAGGCCTGCACGATCCGCTGGATCTCGCGCACGCCGTCGGTCAGCGCCGCGGGCCCCGGCTGCAGGATCAGCGGCGACTTGATTTCGTGCAGCTCGCCCGTGCGCACGGCCGGCACGTCCTGCCAGCCCGGGCGGGCGGCGACGCGCTCCGGGCGGAACTTCTTTCCGCACCAGGAGCCGATGATGATGTCGGGCGCGGCGCTGGTGATCTCGCGGTCGTCCGCGATGATGCGGTTCTTCGCGAGCGGCTCGATCGCGCGCGCGGGCAGCAGGTCGATGCCGCCGGCGATATCGACGAGCTCGGCCACCCACCGGATGCCGGTGATGATCGGCTCGTCCCATTCCTCGAAATAGACCTTGGGGCGCACCGGCAGCGCGCGCCCTGCCGCGCGGATTCCGTCCAGGTCGCGTGCGATGCCGTCCGCGTAGGCGTTCGCGCGCTCCGCCGCGCCGACCAGCGCCCCCAGCCGGCGGATGTAGTCGAGGATGCCGTCCACGCTGCGGTGGTTGCTGATCCAGACTTCCACGCCCTGCCGGATCAGCGCGGAGGCGATGTCGGCCTGGATGTCGGAGAAGCCGACGACGAAGTCAGGCTCGAGCTTGAGGATCTCGTCGATCTTCGCGCTGGTGAACGCGCTCACCTTGGGCTTCTCCCGGCGCGCCTTCGCCGGCCGCACGGTGAAGCCGCTGATGCCGACGATGCGATCGTCCTCGCCGAGCGCGTAGAGCGTCTCGGTCGGTTCCTCGGTCAGGCAGACGATGCGCTGCGGCCCCACCGCAGCCATCACGGATACAGCATCCGTGTCGACCAATCGCCCGCGACGTCGCGTTCGTACACGTGGCGCTCGTGCAGGCGGTACTGCGCGCCGTACCAGAACTCGATGCGGCGCGGATGCACGCGGAAACCCGTCCAGCGCGGCGGGCGCGGCACGTCACGGTCGGCGAACTCGCGCTCGACCTGCTCCAGTCGCGCCTCAAACGTCGACGGCGCGTCGAGCGTTTCCGACTGCTTCGACGCCCAGGCGCCCAGCTGGCTGCCGCGCGGGCGCGACGCGAAATAGGCATCGGCCTCGGCATCGGCGACCACGTGCACCTCGCCTTCGATGCGCACCTGCACGCCGTTGCGCACGCGCGGCCAGTGGAACAGCAGCGCGGCGTCGGGATTGGCCTGGAGCTCGCGCCCCTTGCGGCCGTCGAGGTGCGTGTAGAAGACGAAGCCGCGGGCGTCGTGCGCCTTCAGCAGCACCATGCGCACGGACGGCCGCGCATCGAGGCCGGCGGTGGCGAGGGCCATCGCCGTCGGATCGGGCTCGGCCGCGGCGGCGGCCTCGGCGGTCAGGCGATCGAACGTGGCGAGGGCTTCGGCGAGTAGGGGGTGGGGAGTCATGCGCCCTATTGTGCGGCCCGGCCCGGCGCGCCGCATCCCGTGTGGGCGCCCGCTGACGCCCGGCACTTACAATCGGTCGATGACGTCCCGCACCCGCTTCGTTCTCGTCGGCCCGACCGGCGCCGGCAAGTCCACCGTCGGCCCGCGCCTCGCGGAGCGGCTGGGTCTCGCCTTCATCGACCTCGACGCACGCATCGAGACGTCGACCGGTCGTCGCATCGCGGAGATTTTCGAGCGCGACGGCGAGGCGGCGTTCCGTGCGCTGGAATCGCAGGCGCTTGTGGAGGCGCTGCAGCACGACGGAATCGTGCTCGCGACCGGCGCCGGCGTGGTGCTGTCGAACGACAATCGCCTGTTGTTGCGCGACGACGCCTGCGTGCTGCACCTGCAGGCGAGCCCGCGGCGCCAGCTCGATCGACTGCGCGATGCCGGCGATCGTCCGCTGCTCGCACGGCCCGATCGCGACGCGGTGCTCGAAGCGATGGCCGCGGAACGTGGGCCGTTGTACGCCGGCGTGGCCGACGTGCGGATCGACACCGACGGCCTCGACGCCGATGCGGTGCTCGAAGCGCTGGTGCGTGCGCTGCCGCTCGCGGTCGCGATCGCGCCGCGCGATGGTTCGCAGCAGCTCGAAGTCGACTCACCATCCGGCCCCTACCCGATCCATGTGGGCGCCGGGCTCGTCGCCGATGGCACGTCGCTCGCGGCGGCTCTGCGCGGCCGGCACGTGCTCGTGGTCACTGACGCGAACGTCGCGGCGCTGCATGCGCCGGTCGTCGACGCGGCGCTTCGGCGGCAGCGCCCCGACGCACACGTCCGCTGGCACGTCATGCCGCCGGGAGAATCGGAAAAGACGCTCGATCGCTGGCGCGAGGTCCTCAATGCGCTCGCCGCGCTCGGCGCGACGCGCGATGCCGCGGTCGTCGCGCTCGGCGGTGGCGTGGTCGGCGATCTCGCGGGCTTCGCGGCGGCGGCGTGGATGCGCGGCATCGACGTCGTGCAGATGCCCACCACGCTGCTCGCGATGGTCGATTCGTCCGTCGGCGGCAAGACGGCCGTCGACCTGCCCGCCGGCAAGAACCTCGTGGGCGCGTTCCACCCGCCGCGTGCGGTGATCGCGGACACCGCGACGCTCGCCACGCTGCCGGATCGCGAACTGCGGGCCGGATTGGCGGAAGTCGTGAAGTACGGGGCGATCTTCGACGCGGCCTTCCTCGACCGGCTGGAATCCCAGGCGGATGCCCTGCTCGCGCGCGATGCCGCCGCGCTCGCCGACGCGGTCGTTCGATCCTGCCGCTACAAGGCCGACGTGGTGGCACGGGATCCGTTCGAACGCGGCGACCGCGCGCTGCTCAATTTCGGCCACACCTTCGGCCACGCGATCGAGACCGAACAGGGCTATGCCGGCGACACGGGCGGACTGGTGCATGGCGAAGCCGTCGCGGTCGGCATGGTGCTCGCCGCGCGGCTGTCGGCCGCCCTGGGGCGCGCGCCGGCGGCCGATGCCGACCGGCTGGAGCACCTGCTGCAGCGCTTCGGCCTGCCGACGCGGATCCCCGCGGGCCTCGAGCCGCGGGCACTCCTGGCGCGCATGCGGCTCGACAAGAAGGCCGACGCCGCGGGCCTGCGCTTCATCCTGTGGGACGGCGCCGGCGCCGGGCGCATCGTCCGCGACGTGCCGGAAGCGGCCGTCCTCGACGTCCTCGCGGCCGGCTGAAGCGGCGAGCCGGGCCGGGCCGCTACAATTCCGGGGATGCGACTGCTCCTCCAGCAACGGCCGGAAGGCCGCGAAGCGCCGCGCTTCGTCCAGTTGATGCTCCAGGCCGACCTTCTCGGCGGCTGGACGCTCGTGCGCGAGACCGGCCAGATCGGCGGCAAGAGCACGGTGCGCCGCGAACAGTTCCTCGACCAGCAGGCTGCCATCGCCGCGTTCGAGGGCGCCCGCGACCAGCAGATCAAGCGCGGCTTCCAGTTGATGTTCGCGGAGGGTGCAGCCCCGCGCTGATGGGCCGCCCATAAGGCGGTCCATGCGGGGCTGCGCGACCGCGCACGGATGCGCGGGCCGGACGATCCGAAGCCGAATCCTTTCGCCATGGACGGCCGCCGGTCGGCAGCACAGCGCCGGCATCACGCACGTCCGACTGCAGCCCGACGCATCACCCCGCTTCCCTGCCGCACCACTCGACAGTCCCTCGCCCGCTCCACGGCCCACCACCCCGACTCCCAGCCCCCGACGCGACGTTCCCATGACCTACGCCCCGCTCCAGAACGACCGCTTCCTGCGCGCGCTGCGCCGCGAATCCGTCGACCGCACGCCGGTGTGGCTGATGCGCCAGGCCGGCCGCTACCTGCCGGAATACCGCGAGACGCGCAAGCGCGCCGGCAGCTTCCTCGGCATGGCGAAGAATCCCGACATCGCCTGCGAAGTGACGCTGCAGCCGCTCGAGCGCTTTCCGCTCGACGCGGCGATCCTCTTCTCCGACATCCTCACCGTGCCCGATGCGATGGGCCTCGGGCTCTACTTCGTCGAAGGCGAAGGCCCCAAGTTCGAACGCCCGGTGCGGACGGCGGCCGACATCGCGAAGCTCGCGGTGCCGGACGTGGGCACGGAGCTGCGCTACGTCACCGACGCGGTCTCGCTCATCCGACGCGAGCTGGCCGGGCGCGTCCCGCTGATCGGCTTCTCCGGCAGCCCGTGGACGCTCGCCTGCTACATGGTCGAGGGCGGCGGCAGCAAGGACTTCGCGCGGGTGAAGTCGCTCGCGCTCAACGACCCGCAGGCCATGCACCGGCTGCTCGACGTCACGACGGACGCCGTCATCGCCTACCTCGACGCGCAGCGCATCGCCGGCGCGCAGGCGCTGCAGGTCTTCGACACCTGGGGCGGCGTGCTGTCGCCCGCGATGTACCGCGAGTTCTCGCTGCGCTACATGGAACGCATCGCGCGCGAACTGCCGCGGGGCGAAGGCGCCGACGCCGCGCCGCTGATCCTGTTCGGCAAGGGTAATGGCCTGCATCTCGAAGCGCTCGCCGCCACGGGCGCCGACGGCATCGGCGTGGACTGGACGGTCGAGCTCGGCGATGCCGCGCGTCGGACCGGGGGACGCGTCGCGCTGCAGGGCAACCTGGATCCGGTGACGCTCTACGCTTCTCCCGACGCGATCGCGCGCGAGGTCGGCCGGGCGCTGGACTCGTACCGCGACGGCAACGGCGGTTCGCGCGACGGCCACGTCTTCAATCTCGGCCACGGCATGTCGCCCGACATGAGCCCCGACCACGTGGCCGCGCTCGTCGCGGCCGTGCACGCGCACAGCGCGCGCTGATCGCCCGTCGCCGCGGGTTCAGCGCGCCCGCGGCGCGGTGCGGACGACGTCGCCGGTATCGGCCGGCCCGTCGAAGACCTCACTCCAGCCGTCGCCCGTACGCACCTGCACGTGCTCGAAGCGCGCCGGCAGGCCTTCCTCGTAATCGGGCCCGGACTGCAGCTGGTAGTGCAGGTGCACGAGGAAGGCATCGCCCGACATGCCCATCGCACCGATCGGCGCGCCCGACACCACGCGGGTGCCGGGCTTCACCCGGACGCTGCCCTTCTTCAGGTGCGCCATGAGGCTGAATTCGCCACGGCCGTGGTCGATCAGCACGTAATTGCCGAACAGCAGCTTGAGGTCCTTCATCGCGGCCTCGCGGTCGAGGGCCGGCGGCGCGCCCTTGCGGTTGTCGGCCATGCCGTCGCGCGCCTCGCGCACCACGCCGTCGCCGGGCGCGAGGATCGGCGCGCCGAAGCCGTACCAGTCCTCGGGTCGCGCGCCGTCGCCGCGGTACATCCGGCCCGCCGCATCGGTCAGCACGAAGTCGTGCGCGTAGCGCGTCATGTTGCCTGTAATGCCGAAATGCGTCGTCATGTCGCCGGTGACGTCGAGCCGGCGGTGGTGCGACAGCAGGTCGTGGCCGTCGTGCACGAAGACCTCGCCGTCGAGCGGCAGGCGCAGGCGCACGTGCGACGCGCCGGCCTGCGGACGCACCACCGCGGGCACCCGGACCTCGGTGCCGTCGGGCGTCTGGAAGGTGGCCTCGTAGCGCAGTTCGCCGAGGCGGAGGTCGGGGGCGAAGCGCTCGAACGGATTGAAGACGACCAGCCGTCCCTTCGCCGGCAGCATCCGGTTCGGAATGGTGACCAGACTCATCGTGGTGTCGCTGCCGTTGGTATCGACGCGGCGCTGCGTGACCAGCCTGCCTGCGCCGTCGACGAGCGTCGCCTCCAGGCCGGCGAGCTCCAGCGGGACGTCGCCCGGGTTCTCGAACAGGAGGTC
>NZ_BAAGAB020000031.1:0-30945 GCF_047159895.1 Lysobacter xanthus | reverse complement strand
GCCACTGGGCCGTCTTGTCGGCGGTCGACAGGGATCGGTTGGCCGGACTGGTGGACGGCAGCCGCACGAGGGACACGCCGGAGGGGAGCACGTCGGCCGGCACCTGGCGCCGGAACGTCGTCTCGGCCGTCGCGCCGTTGAACAGCACCGCACGAAGCGCGCGGTGGCCGGCGAAGAAGGCGCCGAAGTCGTTCGCGATGGCGCCCCGTATGGCGCTGTCGAGGCTGCCTTCGCGTTCACAGGTGCCGATCACGTCCCAGAGCGCGACGCCCGACGCGCGCAGTCGTTCGACCCGGGCATCGTAGGGCAGCGCCGGCGATGCGCCGACCAGCTCACCCATCAGCGCCCAGAACAGGTTCTGCGGATGCGCGTAGTACAGGCCGCGACGCAGCGAGGCGCCGCCCGGCATGGAGCCGAGGATCAATGCTCGCGCCTCGGGGTTCTCGATCGGCGGCAAGCCTTGGAGTTGGGGCATGGTCCTGTCTCGGTCGGGCTGGGCTAGACTTCCGCGCCATCCATGAGGGGAGCACGCGATGCGTCGTCGGATCGTCGCCGGTAACTGGAAACTCCACGGGAATCGCGCCTTCGCCGCGCAGCTGCTCGATGCGCTGGCCGCGGTCGACGCGCCGGCCGGCGTCGAGCGCGTCGTCCTGCCGCCGCTGCCGTACCTTGGCGAACTCGTCCAGGACTACGGCGACCGGGGCCTCCGCTTCGGTGCGCAGGACGTGAGCGCGAACGAGCAGGGCGCATACACGGGCGAGGTCTCCGCCGCGATGCTGGTCGACGTCGGCGCGGTCTACGGCCTCGTCGGGCATTCCGAGCGTCGCCAGTACCACCACGAGTCGAGCGAGCTGGTCGCGCAGAAGTTTCGCGCCGCCAAGCGCGCCGGCCTGGTGCCGATCCTCTGCGTCGGCGAGACGCTCGAGGACCGCGAGTCCGGCCGCACCTGGTGGCGGCTGGAACAGCAGCTGGAGCCGCTGCTCGCGGACGGCGGCGCGGACCTCGAGGGCGGCGTTATCGCCTACGAGCCGGTCTGGGCGATCGGCACCGGCCGCACCGCGACGCCCGAGCAGGCGCAGGAGGTCCATGCCTTCATCCGTGGCGAGGTGGCCCAGCGCGATGCTAGAATCGCGGGCTCGCTGCCGCTTCTGTACGGCGGCAGCGTGAAGCCCGACAACGCGGCCGAGCTGTTCGGCCAACCCGATGTCGATGGCGGACTGGTCGGCGGCGCGTCGCTGAAGGCCGAGGATTTCCTGGCGATCGTGCAAGCGGCCGCCCACTGAGCTCAACGGGGCCCCGCCCATGCTGTTTCTGAACATCATCTACGTGCTGGTCGCGATCGCCATGATCGCGCTGATCCTCATGCAGCGCGGCGCCGGCGCGCAGGCCGGTTCCGGCTTCGGCGGCGGCGCGTCGGGCACCGTCTTCGGTGCGCGCGGCTCGGCGAACTTCCTGTCGAAGTCGACCAAGTGGCTCGCCGTCGCGTTCTTCGTGCTGAGCCTCGTGATCTCCTGGCAGGTGACGCGCGCCGCGCGTGCTCCGCAGGCCGAGGGCGGCAGCATCATGTCGCAGGCGCCTGCCACGACGGTTCCGTCGGGCGCGGTTCCCGCGGCGCCGGGCGGTAGTGCGATCCCGGCGGCACCGGCTGCGCTTCCGGCGGCCCCGGCATCCGTGCCGGCCGCGCCGGCATCGACGGTTCCCGCACCTGCGCCGTCCGGTTCGACAACGCCGAATTCGCCTTCACAGGCTGGTTAAACGGCGTAATTCAGTTACAATGCGCTGCTCCCGCACGGAAGTCGGGGAGCAGGGTCGATACGGACCCGGTACGGCGTCCGGGACGACGGTTACAAAGCCCAGGTGGCGGAATTGGTAGACGCACTACCTTGAGGTGGTAGCGACTTAGGTCGTGGGGGTTCGAGTCCCCCCTTGGGCACCACACCGGAAAGATCCCCCGGCCGTTCGGCACGGGGAGCACAGGCGCCGCCGCGGTTCACCGCAGCCGCCGCGCGATAGCCGAGAGAACACGAGTGCTGGCCGAATATCTGCCGACTTTGCTGTTTCTGATCGTCGCCGGCGGTATCGGCGTCGCCCTGATCATCGTCGGACGCGTCCTCGGGCCGAAAACCCCGACGGTCGAGAAGCTGTTGCCGTACGAAAGCGGCTTCAACGCGTTCGAAGACGCGCGCATGCAGTTCAACGTGCGCTATTACCTGATCGCGATCATCTTCATCGTCTTCGACCTGGAGATCGCATTCGTTTTCCCGTGGGCTCTCGTGTTCCGCGAGCTCGGGCCTTTCGGCCTCGTCGAGATGGGTACCTTCCTCGCACTCCTGGTGATCGGCTTCGCCTACGTGTGGAAGAAGGGCGCCCTGGAGTGGGAGTGAGGCGGCAGCCGTCATGAAGAAGTTCTCCGACCTCATGTTCAACCCGCTGCCCGAAGGGCGGCTCGACGACCTGCTCCTCCCGGAGTCGGATAATCCCGTCATGCAGCAGGGTTTCGCGACGACGTCCGCGGATGCCTTGTGGAACTGGGCGCGCACCGGCTCGATGTGGCCGATGACGTTCGGCCTCGCCTGCTGCGCGGTCGAAATGATGCATGCCGGTGCGGCGCGTATCGACCTCGATCGGTTCGGCGTCGTGTTCCGTCCTTCGCCGCGCCAGTCCGACGTGATGATCGTGGCAGGCACGCTGGTCAACAAGATGGCGCCCGCGCTGCGCCGCGTGTACGACCAGATGCCCGACCCGAAATGGGTGATCTCCATGGGCAGCTGCGCCAATGGCGGCGGCTACTACCACTACTCGTATTCGGTCGTGCGCGGCTGCGACCGCGTGGTGCCGGTCGACATCTACGTGCCGGGCTGCCCGCCCACCGCGGAGGCGCTGACCTACGGCATCCTGCAGTTGCAGAAGAAGATCCGTCGCGGCACGAACTTCGGCGACGAGCGCCAGGGCGTGCGCGCATGAGCGCCGTTCCTGCCGAGGCCACGCCGCCCGTCGAGCCCGCGATCGCCGCGCGCCTGCGCGAGCGTTTTCCGCAGGCCGCCGTCACCGTCGCGCTGCCGCGCGGCGAAGTCACGCTCGAGGTGCCGCATGGCGCCTGGTTCGAATCGGCGCTGGCCCTGCGTGACGAGCTCGGCTTCGACCAGCTGATCGACCTCTGCGGCGTCGACTACCTGAGCTACGGCAGCGACGAATGGGACACGACCGTCTCATCGGAAGGGTATTCCCGCGGTGTCGAGGGCAAGACGACCGGGCGCATCCTGTGGGGTGAGCAGCCCAACGGCGTCGCGCTCGAGACGGACCGCCGCTTTGCGGTCGTGGTGCACCTGCTCTCCGTCCAGCACAACGTCCGCCTGCGGCTGCGCTGCTTCGCGCCCGACGACGACCTGCCGAGCGTGCGCTCGGTCGTGGACATCTGGCCGGTCGCCAACTGGTTCGAGCGCGAAGCGTTCGATCTCTACGGCATCGTCTTCGACGACCATCCGGACCTGCGCCGCATCCTCACCGACTACGGCTTCGTCGGGCATCCGTTCCGCAAGGATTTCCCGCTGATCGGCAACGTCGAAGTGCGTTACGACGCCGAGCGCCGCCGCGTAGTCTACCAGCCGGTCACCATCGAGCCGCGCGTGCTGGTTCCGCGCGTCATCCGCGAGGACGCGCGCTACCAGACGTCCGTCGGCGAAGCCGCGCAGCGCGCCGAGGCAGGCAAGCAATGAGCACCGTTCCCGCCGAACTGACGGACGACATGGGCCGCCCTGCGGGCGCCGGTCCGGAGATCCGCAACTATTCGCTGAACTTCGGCCCGCAGCATCCCGCGGCCCACGGTGTGCTGCGACTGATCCTCGAGATGGACGGCGAGATCGTGCGTCGCGCGGACCCGCACGTCGGCCTCCTGCATCGCGGGACGGAAAAGCTCGCCGAAACCAAGCCGTTCAACCAGTCGGTCCCGTACATGGACCGACTGGACTACGTTTCCATGATGTGCAACGAGCACGCCTACGTGCGTGCGATCGAAACGCTGCTCGGCATCGAGGCCCCGGAGCGCGCGCAGTGGATCCGCACGCTGTTCGACGAAATCACCCGCATCAAGAACCACCTGATGTGGCTGGGCTCGAACGCGCTCGACCTCGGCGCGATGGCCGTCTTCCTCTACGCGTTCCGCGAGCGTGAGGAACTGATGGACGTGTACGAGGCGGTGTCCGGTGCGCGCATGCACGCCGCCTACTACCGTCCGGGCGGCGTCTACCGCGACCTGCCGGACCGGATGTCGCGCTATCGCGAGTCCAAGTGGCGCAAGGGGAAGGACCTCAAGCGCTCCAACGAGGCGCGCGAGGGCAGCGTGCTCGACTTCATCGAGCACTTCGCCGCGACGTTCCCCGCGCGCATCGACGAATACGAGACGCTGCTCACCGACAACCGCATCTGGAAGCAGCGTACGGTCGGCATCGGCGTGGTGACGCCGGACCAGGCGTTCGCCTGGGGCATGACCGGCCCGATGCTGCGCGGGTCGGGCATCGCGTGGGACCTGCGCAAGACGCAGCCGTACGCGCGCTACGACCAGGTCCACTTCGACATTCCAGTCGGCGCGACCGGCGACTGCTACGACCGTTACCTGGTCCGCATCGCCGAGATGCGCGAGTCGAACCGCATCATCCAGCAGTGCGTGAAGTGGCTGAAGGCCAATCCCGGCCCGGTGATCGTCGACAACTTCAAGGTCGCGCCGCCCAAGCGCGAGGAAATGAAGGACGACATGGAAGCCCTCATCCATCACTTCAAGCTGTTTTCCGAGGGCTACTGCGTGCCGGCGGGCGAGACCTACGCCGCCGTGGAAGCGCCGAAGGGCGAGTTCGGCATCTACCTGGTTTCGGACGGCGCCAACAAGCCGTTCCGCCTCAAGGTCCGCGCACCGGGCTTCGCCCACCTCTCGTCGATGGACGCGATCATCAAGGGCCACATGCTGGCCGACGTGGTCGCGATGATCGGCACCTACGACATCGTTTTCGGCGAAATCGACCGCTGAGTCGAGAGCTGGAGCTCCGCACGCAATGAAAGCCACCGGCAACTTCGAGGCCTGCCAGAACGTCGACCCTGCGGTCGTACTGACGGATGCCACGCGCGCGCACATCGACCACTGGCTGTCGAAGTTCCCGGCCGACCGCCGCCGCTCCGCCGTGCTGCAGGGCCTGCATGCCGCGCAGGAGCAGAACGGCGGCTGGCTTTCCGACGAGATCATGGCCGCCGTCGCGAAGTACATCGGGATCCCGCCGGTGTGGGCGTACGAGGTCGCGAGCTTCTACTCGATGTTCGAGACGGAGCAGGTCGGACGCCACAACGTGGCCTTCTGCACGAACATCAGCTGCTGGCTCAACGGCGCCGAGAAGCTCGTCGAGCACGCGGAAAGGAAGCTCGGCTGCAAGCTCGGCGAATCCACGGCCGACGGCCGCGTCTACCTGAAGCGCGAAGAGGAATGCCTCGCCGCCTGCTGCGGTGCGCCGGTCGTCGTGGTCAACGGCCATTACCACGAGAAGCTCGACGCCGCGAAGGTCGACGCGCTTCTGGACGGGCTGGAGTAATCGCGATGGCGCATTCCCACCACGACTATTCCAAGGGCTACGGCCCGGTCGGCCCGGCGCCGCAGGAGCACAACGTCGTCTACACGACGCTGCACTTCGACACCCCGTGGTCGTACGAGAATTACCTCAAGACCGGTGGCTACAGCGCCTGGCGGAAGATCCTCACCGAGAAGATCGAGCCGGCGGCGGTGGTCGAGATGGTCAAGGCGTCCGGCCTGCGCGGCCGCGGCGGCGCGGGCTTTCCGACCGGGCTCAAATGGTCGTTCATGCCGAAGGGCGCAGGGCAGAAGTACATCCTCTGCAACTCCGACGAGTCCGAACCCGGGACCGCCAAGGACCGCGACATCCTGCGCTACAACCCGCACGCGGTGGTCGAGGGCATGGCGATCGCCTGCTACGCGACCGGCTCGACGGCGGCCTACAACTACCTGCGTGGCGAATTCCATCATGAGCCGTTCGAGCATTTCGAGCAGGCCCTGAAGGAAGCCTACGAGAACGGCTGGCTCGGCAAGAACGTGCTGGGCAGCGGCGTGGACGTCGACATCTACGGCGCGCTCGGCGCCGGCGCCTACATCTGCGGCGAAGAGACCGCGCTGATGGAGTCGCTGGAGGGCAAGAAGGGGCAGCCGCGCTACAAGCCGCCTTTCCCCGCGAACTTCGGCCTGTACGGCAAGCCCACGACGATCAACAACACCGAGACGTACGCGTCGGTGCCGGCGATCATCCGCAACGGGGCCGAATGGTTCGCCGGCCTCGGCAAGCCGAACAACGGCGGTCCCAAAGTGTTCTCGGTGTCCGGCCACGTGGCCAACCCGGGCAACTTCGAGATCCGTCTCGGCACGCCGTTCTCGGAGCTGCTGCAGATGGCGGGCGGCGTGCGCGGCGGGCGCAGGCTGAAGGGCGTCATTCCTGGCGGCTCGTCCATGCCGATCCTCCCGGGCGACACGATGATGTCGCTGACGATGGACTACGACTCGATCCAGAAGGCCGGTTCCGGCCTCGGTTCGGGCGCCGTCATCGTGATGGACGAGACCACCTGCATGGTTCGCGCCTGCCAGCGGATCGCGCGCTTCTACTTCAAGGAGTCGTGCGGCCAGTGCACGCCGTGCCGCGAAGGCACCGGCTGGATGTACCGCATGCTCACGCGCATCGTGAACCGCGAGGCCACGCTCGACGACCTGCACATGCTGCGCGCCGCGGCCGGGCAGATCGAAGGCCACACCATCTGCGCGTTCGGCGAAGCCGCCGCGTGGCCGGTGCAGGGCTTCCTCCGTCATTTCTGGCACGAGTTCGAATACGCGATCGTCAACAAGCGCTTCCTCGTCGACGACGAGGCCGCCGGCACGGTCGTGCAACAGGTAGCCGCCGCATGAGTGCGCAGCCCGTCAACCCCAGCCTTCCGCCGGACCACGTCACCGTCTTCATCGACGGCGTCGAGATGGCCGCACCGAAGGGCTCGATGATCATCCAGGCGGCCGACAAGGCCGGCGTGGCCATCCCGCGTTTCTGCTACCACGACAAGCTGAGCGTCGCGGCCAACTGCCGCATGTGCCTGGTCGAAGTGGAAAAAATGCCGAAGCCTGCGCCCGCGTGCGCGACGCCGGTGATGGACGGCATGAAGGTGGTCACGCGCAGCGAAAAGGCCTTGAAGAGCCAGCGCAACGTGATGGAGTTCCTGCTGATCAACCATCCGCTCGACTGCCCGATCTGCGACCAGGGCGGCGAGTGCGAGCTGCAGGACCTGTCGATGGGCTACGGCCGGTCGATCTCGCGTTTCTCCGAGCGCAAGCGCACCGTGCCGGACGAGGATCTCGGTCCGCTGGTCGCCACGGAAATGACGCGCTGCATCCAGTGCACCCGCTGCGTGCGCTTCACCGCGGAAATAGCCGGCACCTACGAGCTGGGCGGGATGTACCGTGGCGAGAACCTGCAGATCGGTACCTACGACGGCAAGCCGCTGACGACCGAGCTGTCGGGCAACGTCATCGACGTCTGCCCGGTCGGCGCGCTGACGAACAAGGTCTTCCAATTCCGCGCCCGCCCGTGGGAGCTGATGGCGCGCGAGTCGGTGGGCTACCACGATTCGCTCGGCAGCAACCTTTACCTCCATGTCCGCCGCGGCGAAGTGCTGCGCACGGTCCCGCGCGACAACGACGCGGTCAACGAGTGCTGGCTCTCGGATCGCGACCGCTACTCGCACCAGGGCTTGTACGCTGCCGATCGCGCGGTGCGGCCCCTGGTCAAGGAGGCCGGTGAATGGCGCGAGGTGTCCTGGGAACAGGCGCTCGCCCGCGCCGCGCAGATCCTCCGCGACAACGGCGCCGACCGGCTCGGCATGCTCGTCCACCCGGCCACGACGAACGAGGAAGGCGCGCTCCTCGCGCGCCTCGCCGAGGCGCTCGGCACCGGCAATCTCGACCATCGCATCGCGCAGGTCGACCTGTCCGACGCGGCGGTGGCCGAACCGTTCGCCGCGCCGGTGGCCGACATCGACGGCGCCCGCACGATCGTGATCGTCGGCTCCAATCTGCGCCACGAGCTCCCGCTGGTGCACGCGCGCGTGCGCAAGGCATGGCGCAACGGCGCGAAGGTGCACGTCGTCAATCCCGTCGACTTCGACGTCGCGTTCGATGTCGCGGGCAAGCACATCGTCGCGCCGTCGGCGCTCGCCGGTGCCCTCGAGGACCCCTCGCTGCGCGCGGCGCTTGCCGAGGGTCCTGCCGTCGTCATCGTGGGCGCGCTGGCGGAGACCGGCCCGCACGCCGCGCGCATCCGCGCGGCGGCACGGGCGCTCGCCGAAGCCACGGGCGCGAAGCTGTGTCGCGTTCCGCAGGGCGCCAACGCGGTCGGCCTCGCGCGCATGGGCGTGCTGCCCACCACGCGCGACACGGGCGCGATGCTCGCCGATCCACGCTCGGCTTATGTGATCTACGGCATCGAGCCGGGCCTGGATTTCGCCGACGTGCCGACGGCGATGGCCGCGCTGAACGGTGCGCAGGTCGTGGCCTTCAGCCACTTCGCCTGCGAATCGACGCGGTCGATCGCGGACGTGATCCTGCCGATCGGCCTGCTGCCGGAAATCGACGGCACGTTGACCAACCTCGATGGCGTCGACCAAGCGGTGGTGGCTGGCGGCAAGCTGCCCGACCAGGCGCGGCCGGGCTGGCGCGTGTTGCGTGCCCTCGGCGGCGAGCTGGGTGCCCCGGGCTTCGAATTCGTCGAGTTCGCGGGCCTCCGCGCCGGCCTGTCGCCGCGCGACGTCGGCGTGGTCGCCGGTCTTGCGCCTGCCGTGGGACAGGGCGGCCTCGAAGTCGCCGTGGCGCCCGCGATCTATCGCGTGGACGCCGTCGTGCGTCGCGCCCCGGCATTGCAGTCGCACCCGCTCAACCAGGCACCGCGCGCGCACCTGAATCCGCAGGACGCGCAGGCGCTCGGCCTCGAGAACGGTGCGGTCGGCCGTTTCGCGGTCGCCGCGGGTACCGCGAAGCTGCCGATCGAGGTGTCGCCGAAGGTCGCGATCGGCACGGTGTATCTCGAAGGTGGCCACGGCGCGACGGCACCGCTGGGCGCGGGCCGGCTGGACGCGGGGAGGGCTTGAGCATGCTGCACGAGACCCTCGATTCCGTGCACGGCTGGTTCGACGGCCTGGGCGCCTTCGGCCAGCTGACGTGGATCGTGCTGAAGATCCTCGCGATCACGATGCCGGTCATCATCGCCGTCGCGTTCTACGTGGTCTGGGAGCGCAAGCTGATCGGCTGGATGCACGTGCGCCACGGGCCGATGTACGTCGGCATGGGCATATTCCAGGCCTTCGCCGACGTCTTCAAGCTGCTGTTCAAGGAAGTCATCTCCCCGGTCCGCGCGGATCCGGTGCTGTACGTGCTCGCGCCGCTGATCGGCCTCGCTCCGGCCTTCGCCGCCTGGGCGGTCGTGCCGTTCGACACGAAGGTGGTGCTCGCCGACGTCAACGCCGGCCTGCTGTACCTGCTCGCCATGACCTCGCTCGGCGTGTACGGCATCATCCTCGCGGGCTGGGCGTCGAACTCGAAGTACGCCTTCCTCGGCGCCATGCGCTCGGCTGCGCAGGTGGTCTCGTACGAGATCGCGATGGGCTTCGCGCTGGTCGGCGTGCTCATCGCCGCGGGCAGCCTGAACCTCTCGGAGATCGTGCGCGCGCAGTCCGGCGACGCGGGTCTTTTCGAGTGGTTCATGTGGCCGCTGTTGCCGCTGTTCGTCGTCTACTTCGTATCCGGTGTCGCGGAGACCAATCGCGCGCCGTTCGACGTGGTCGAGGGCGAGTCGGAGATCGTCGCCGGCCACATGGTCGAGTATTCGGGTTCGCAGTTCGCGCTGTTCTTCCTGGCCGAATACGCGAACATGATCCTCGTCAGCTTCCTGACGGCGCTGTTCTTCATGGGCGGCTGGCTGAGCCCGTTCCAGGGCCTCGGGATTCCGTTGCTCTCGGTCGATGGCTGGTGGTGGCTGCTGCTGAAGGTCGCGTTCTTCGCGAGCCTATTCATCTGGTTCCGCGCCTCGTTCCCGCGTTACCGCTACGACCAGATCATGCGGCTCGGCTGGAAGGTCTTCATTCCGATCACCATCGCCTGGATCTGCGTCACCGCGCTGATGGCCTATTTCGGCGTCTTCGAGCCCTTCAAGTGACGGACGCCTCGACCCCATGAACCGCATCACGTCCTATCTCAAGAGCCTGCTCCTGATCGAGCTGGCGCAGGGCCTGTGGCTGACGCTGAAGTACCTCTTCAAGCCGAAGTACACGGTCATGTACCCGATGGAGAAGATCCCGCAGTCGCACCGCTTCCGCGGTATCCACGCGCTGCGGCGGTACCCCAACGGCGAGGAGCGCTGCATCGCGTGCAAGCTGTGCGAGGCGGTGTGCCCCGCGCTCGCGATCACGATCGACTCGGAGAAGCGCGAGGACGGCACGCGCCGTACGACGCGCTACGACATCGATCTGTTCAAGTGCATCTACTGCGGCTTCTGCGAGGAGTCGTGCCCGGTCGATTCGATCGTGGAGACCCACATCCTCGAGTACCACTTCGACGCGCGCGGCCAGAACATCGTCACCAAGCCGCAGCTGCTCGCGATCGGCGACCGCCTTGAGGGCGAGCTCGCGGAGCGTCGCCAGCTCGACGCCCGTTTCCGCTGAGGCCGCCATGGATTACGCCCAGATCGCTTTCCTGCTGTTCGCGGCCACCGCGGTGATCGCCGCGACCGCCGTCATCAGCCTCCGCAACCCCGTCCATGCGGTGCTGTGCCTGGTGCTGACGTTCTTCTCGATCGCCTGCACGTGGCTCGTCGCGGGCGCCGAGTTCCTCGGCATCGCGCTGATCCTCGTCTACGTCGGTGCGGTGATGGTGCTCTTCATGTTCGTGGTGATGATGCTCGACATCGACGTGGGGCCCCTGCGGCGCAATTTCGCGCGCTACGTGCCCGTCGGCCTCACGGTCGCGGTGGTGATGCTCATCGAGATCGTGACCCTGATCGGGGTGCGCGCCAGCATGGCGACCGGCTTCGAGCCGAACGCCGCCGCGGGCACCGAGGTGCCGAACACCGTGTGGCTCGCCCGCACGCTGTTCACCGGTTTCCTGCTTCCGTTCGAGGTCGCCGCGGTCATTCTGACCATCGCCGTCGTGGCGGCGGTCATGCTGACGCTGCGCCATCGCGGCGGCGTCCGCACGCAGGATCCGGCGTGGCAGTCGAGCATCCGCGCCGCCGATCGCGTCCGCATGGTGAAGATGGCGCCGGCCCGCACCGCGGCGCGGTCCGACGGAGGTGAGGCATGAGCCTGTTCGCGAACGGCGTGACGCTGGGTCATTACCTGGCGCTGGGCGCGGTGCTGTTCTGCATCAGCGTGGCCGGCATCTTCCTCAACCGCCGCAACATCATCGTCCTGCTGATGTCCATCGAGCTGATGCTGCTCTCGGTGAACATCAACTTCGTGGGATTTTCGCGCCAGCTCGGCGATCCGTCCGGCCAGATCTTCGTGTTCTTCATCCTGACCGTCGCGGCCGCCGAGGCTGCCATCGGCCTGGCGATCCTCGTCACGCTGTTCCGCAATCGGCGCACGATCAACGTCGCCGAAGTCGATTCGCTGAAGGGTTGAACCGATGCCCGGAGTGGAACACCCGATTTCCCGTACCGTCCTCGTCGCGATCGTCCTCGCGCCGCTGATCGGTTCCATCCTCGCCGGCCTGTTCGGGCGGCGGATCGGCCGTGCCGGCGCGCACTGGGCGACCATCCTCGGCGTCGCAGCGAGCTGCGTGCTGTCGATCGGCGCTCTGTGGCAGCTCGTGGGGCAGGGCGCGCCGCCGTTCAACGAGAACCTCTACACCTGGTTCCAGATCGGCGGGCTCCAGGCGAACGTCGGCTTCATGGTCGACCGCCTCACCGCGATGATGATGGTCGTGGTCACGTTCGTCTCGCTGCTCGTGCACATCTACACGATCGGCTACATGCACGAGGACCCGGGCTACCAGCGGTTCTTCAGCTACATCTCGCTGTTCACCTTCTCGATGCTCATGCTGGTCATGAGCAATAACTTCCTGCAGCTGTTCTTCGGCTGGGAAGCGGTGGGCCTGGTGTCCTACCTGCTGATCGGCTTCTGGTTCAAGAAGCCGACGGCCGTGTTCGCCAACCTCAAGGCCTTCCTCGTCAACCGCGTAGGTGACTTCGGATTCCTGCTCGGCATCGCCGCGGTCGTGATGGCCTTCGGTTCGCTCGACTACGGCACGGTATTCGCCAATGCGCCGACAATCGCGAACGGTCAGCTCGCGGTGTGGAGCGGTGACCTGACGATCGCCGGGCATCAGCTGGTGAACGTCGCGCCGTGGATCTGGTCGGCGCCCACGGTGATCTGCATCTGCCTCTTCATCGGGGCCATGGGCAAGTCGGCGCAGGTGCCGCTGCACGTCTGGCTGCCGGACTCGATGGAAGGCCCGACGCCGATCTCCGCGCTGATCCATGCGGCGACGATGGTCACCGCCGGCATCTTCATGGTGGCGCGCATGTCGCCCCTGTTCGAGATGAGCGAGACGGCACTCCATTTCATCCTGTTCATCGGCGCGACCACGGCGTTCTTCACCGGCCTGATCGGCATGGTGCAGTACGACATCAAGCGCGTCGTCGCGTACTCGACGTTGTCGCAGCTGGGCTACATGACGGTCGCGCTCGGCGTCTCCGCGTACTCGGCCGCCGTGTTCCACCTGATGACGCATGCCTTCTTCAAGGCGCTGCTGTTCCTGGCGGCGGGCAGCGTGATCATCGGCATGCACCACGAGCAGGACATGCGGAAGATGGGCGGCCTGCGTCGCTACATGCCGGTGACCTACTGGACGAGCCTGATCGGCACGCTCGCGCTGGTCGCGACGCCGTTCTTCAGTGGCTTCTACTCCAAGGACATGATCATCGAGGCCGCGAAGGTGGCCGCGCACGACGAGAACGCGAACTGGATCAACACGTACGCCTACTGGGCCGTGCTGCTCGGCGCCTTCGTGACGTCCTTCTACAGCTTCCGCCTGCTCTACATGACGTTCCACGGCCGCGAGCGCTTCCGCGATGCCGCGCCGTCGGACGACCACGCGAACGTGGATTCGCACGCGGACGGCGCCCAGACGCTGCACGAGCCGCTGCACGACGACGGCCACGGTCACCACGACGACGGCCACGGCCACCATGGCCCGGTCGAGCCGCACGAGTCGCCGTGGGTGGTCACGCTGCCGCTGGTGCTGCTGGCGATCCCGTCGATCGTCGTGGGCTTCTTCACCGCCGGCCCGATGCTGTTCGGCACCGACTGGTCGGGACACGCCGCGCAATGGCCGTTCTTCCTGGGCGCCATCGACGTGAAGCCCGGGCACGACGTGATGGCGGAGCTCGCGAGCGAGGACTGGCACGGACCGGTCCAGCTCGCACTGCACGGCCTGACGGCGCCGGCGTTCTGGCTGACGTTCCTTGGTTTCCTGCTAGCCACCGTCATGTACTGGTGGAAGCCCGATCTCGCGACCCGTGCACGCCGCATGTTCGCGTGGCCGGTCCGTGTGCTCGAGAACAAGTACGGCTTCGACAACCTCTGGATCGACGGCTTCGCCGGCGGCGGCATCGGCCTCGGCCGGGTCTCGCGGGCCATTGACTCCGGCCTCATCGACGGTGTCGCCGTCAACGGCAGCGCGCGCGTCGTCGACGTCGTGGCCCGCCTCTCGCGCCGACTCCAGTCCGGCTATCTCTACCACTACGCGTTCGCGATGATCGTCGGCCTGATCGTGCTCCTGGCCTTCCTCATCCGCGGCTGGCACTGAACGAGGAATCGCGACGTGAGCCCCGAGTCCTTGAACGGGACGTTCCCCCTGCTGAGCCTGCTCATCGCACTGCCGATCCTGGCGGGCGTGGCGACGCTCGCCTTCGGCAACGCCCGCGCCCACACCGCCCGATGGTTCGCCGTCGCGAGCTCGATCCTCGTCTTCGCACTGACGATCCCGCTGTTCACGGGGTTCGACCTCGCCAACCCGGGCATGCAGTTCGAAGAGGCGAGGATGTGGATCGCCGCCTACGGCATCCAGTACCACGTCGGCGCGGACGGCATTTCCGCCGCCCTGATCGGCCTCACGACATTCACCACCGTGCTCGTGCTGATCGGCGCCTGGGGGTCGGTAACCGAGCGCGTGCACCAGTACTACGCGGCCTTCCTGATCCTCGAAGGCCTGATGGTCGGCGTGTTCTCGGCGCTCGACTCGATGCTGTTCTATGTCTTCTTCGAAGGCATGCTGATCCCGATGTTCATCATCATCGGTGTCTGGGGCGGCCCGCGTCGCGTCTACGCCTCGGTGAAGTTCTTCCTGTACACGTTCCTCGGTTCGCTGTTCATGCTGGTCGGGTTGATCTACCTGTACCTCAAGGGCGGCAGCTGGCAGCTGGCCGACATGTACGCGATGCCGCTGACGATGCAGGAGCAGACGTGGCTGTTCTTCGCGTTCCTGGTCGCGTTCGCGGTCAAGGTGCCGATGTTCCCGGTGCACACGTGGCTGCCCGATGCGCACGTCGAAGCGCCCACCGCGGGCTCCGTCGTGCTGGCGGCGATCATGCTGAAGATCGGCGGCTACGGCTTCCTGCGCTTCAGCCTGCCGATCGTCCCCGACGCGAGCTGGGCGTGGGCCTGGTTGCCGCTCGCGCTCAGTATCGTCGCGGTCGTCTATATCGGACTCGTCGCCCTCGTCCAGGACGACATGAAGAAGCTGATCGCGTATTCGTCGATCTCGCACATGGGCTTCGTCACGATCGGCACGTTCATCGCGATCGGCCTGGTGCGCGGCGAAGCGGGCAATACGACGGGTGCCGAGCTCGGCCTGCAGGGTGCGATGGTGCAGATGATCAGCCACGGCTTCGTGTCGGGCGCGATGTTCACCTGCGTGGGCGTGCTGTACGACCGCATGCACAGCCGCATGATCCGCGACTACGGCGGCGTCGCGAACGTGATGCCGTGGTTCGCCGCGTTCATGGTGCTGTTTGCGATGGCGAACTCGGGCCTGCCGGGCACGTCGGGCTTCGTCGGCGAGTTCATGGTGATCCTGGCCAGCTTCCAGAAGCATCCGCTGCTGGCGTTCGGCGCGGCGTTCACCCTGATCATCGGCGCGGCATACACCCTGTGGCTGGTGAAGCGCGTGGTCTGGGGTGAGGTGGCCAATCCGCACGTCGCGGAACTGCAGGACATCAACAAGCGCGAGGCCTTCGTGCTGGGTGCCTTCGCCGTCGGCGTGTTGCTGATCGGCATCTGGCCGAAGCCGCTGACCGACCTGATGCAGCCCTCGATCGCGCAGCTCGCCAAGCAGATCGAGTCGACCAAGCTGTAACGCTGGAATACCGCCGCCCATGACCGCCCCGATGCCTGCCGCCGACGACCTCCTGCCGCTCCTCCCGGAGATGCTGCTGGCGGGCGCCGCCTTCTTCCTGCTGATGGTCGACCTGTTCCTCGACGAGCGGCGCCGGATCGTCACGCACGCGGCCGCCGTCGTTGCACTGGTGGCAGCGGCGGTGCTTATTGCCACCGGGACGGGCGGGCAGGGCACGGTGCTGGGCGGCATGTTCGTGCGCGACACGGCGGCCGACGTGCTGAAGCTCGCGATCCTCGTGACGTCGGCGCTGTCGATGCTCTACCTCTGGCCGTTCCTGCGGGCGCGCGACCTCTACCGCGGTGAAGTCGCCGTGCTGGTGCTGTTCGCGACCGTCGGCATGATGCTGCTGGTGTCGGCGGGCAGCCTGGTGATGGTCTACCTCGGCCTCGAAATGCTGGCGCTGTGCTCGTACGCGCTGGTGGCGATCGACCGCGACAGCCCGCTCGGCTCCGAGTCCGCGATCAAGTACTTCGTGCTGGGCTCGCTCGCCTCGGGCCTGCTGCTGTACGGCATGTCGCTGGTGTACGGCGCCACCGGCACGCTGGACCTCGCGGCGATTGCCGAGGCGATCGGGGGAGGCCAGACGTCGACGCTGCTGCTGACCGGTGTCGTCTTCATGCTCGCCGGCGTCGCCTTCAAGTTCGGCGGCGCGCCGTTCCACATGTGGCTGCCGGACGTCTACACGGGCGCGCCAACGCCCATCACGCAGTTCATCGGCTCGGCACCGAAGCTCGCCTCGTTCGGCATGGCGTACCGCCTGTTCGAAGTGGCCGCCGGCGGCGTCGACGACACCTGGCGCATCCTGTTCGCGGTCATCGCCGTGGCCTCCTTGGCGATCGGCAACCTCGCGGCGATGGTGCAGAGCAACTTCAAGCGCATGCTGGCGTACTCGACGGTTTCGCACGTCGGCTTCCTGTTCATGGGCATCGCCGGCGGCGGCCCGCAGGGGTTCGCGGCCGCGATGTTCTACGCGATCAGCTACGCGCTCATGGCCGTGGCGGCGTTCGGCACCATCGTCGTGCTGTCCTCGCGGGGCTTCGAAGCCGACTGCATCGAGGACTACCGTGGCCTCAACGCGCGGCATCCGTGGCTCGCGGGCCTCGTGTTGTGCGTGATGGCGTCGCTGGCCGGCCTGCCGCCGTTCCTCGGTTTCTGGGCGAAGCTCGCCGTGCTCCGCGCCGCGCTGGACGGCGGCATGCTGTGGCTGGCACTCGTCGGCGTGGTGTTCGCGGTGGTGGGTGCCTTCTACTACTTGCGCGTCGTCAAGGCGATGTACTTCGACGAGTCCGAGGCCCATCCGCATGCAGTGGTGTCGAGCCGCCCGCTTCGCATCGTGTTCGCGGTGAACGCGCTGGGCCTGCTGGCGCTGGGCTTCGCATGGAGCCCGGTGATGGCATGGTGCCAGCGCGCGTTCGCCTGATCGGGGCTGCGAAAAAAGCGGCCGTAAGGCTTGCGCCGGTTTCGTGACTCACATACAATTCTCGGCCTGATGCGGGGTGGAGCAGTCTGGCAGCTCGTCGGGCTCATAACCCGAAGGTCGCAGGTTCAAATCCTGCCCCCGCTACCAGCTTCGGGTTCGACAGTAGTACGTCGAACCGATGCCAGGGCTCGACGGTCGCGGCTCCACGCGATCGACCGACATCCAGCAGTACCGGACAAGGGGCCCAATGGGCCCCTTGTTGTTTTCGGACGCGGCGAACGCCGCCCGGAGTGGAATGCATGGCGGACAAAGCCACCCAGATCACCGGACTTCTCGCGCCGACCGTCGAGGCCCTGGGCCTCGAACTGATCGGCGTCGAATACCTGCCGTCGCCCGGCAGCGCGCTGCTGCGCCTGTACATCGACGTGCCCGAGGCGGAGGCGATCGCGGGCGGGCTCGTCACGATCGAGCATTGCGAAAGCGTGAGCCGCGAGGTTTCCGCCCAGCTCGACGTCGAGGATCCGATCAGCAGCCATTACACGCTGGAAGTCTCGTCCCCGGGCGTCGACCGGCCGCTCTTCACCGCGGCGCAGTTCGCGCGTTTCGTAGGCGAGGAGGCGAAGGTCACCCTGCGCCTGCCGCAGGACGGCCGGCGTCGCATGCAGGGCCGCATCGCGGGCGTCGAGGGCGACACGATCCGCATGGACGTCGCCGGCATCGGCGGCCAGTCCATGGCGATCGACGTGGCCATCGGCAACGTCGAGAAGGCGCGCCTGGTGCCCGACTGGGTCGCGCTCGGCTATGCGCCCAGCAAGGAATCGAAGGGCCGGGGCGGCAAGGCCGCCAAGGCACCGAAAAAGAAAGCCAACCCTGAGCCGTCGGCCGATGGCCCGACCGAGGCGGAGTAATCGAGATGAGCAAGGAACTTCTGATGGTCGTGGACGCGGTCGCCAATGAAAAGGGCGTGCCGCGCGACGTGATCTTCGAGGCAATCGAGGCGGCGCTCGCGTCGGCCGCGAAGAAGCGCTACCACGACGAGGACGTGCTCGTGCGCGTTTCGATCGACCGCAAGGACGGCAGCTACGAGACCTTCCGCCGCATGGAGGTCGTCGCCGACGACGTCGTCATGGAATCGCCGGATCGCCAGATCCGCCTCATGGACGCGATCGACGAAGTCGACGGCGTGGAAGTGGGCGACTTCATCGAAGAGCAGGTCGAGAACGCCGAGTTCGGCCGCATCGCCGCCCAGGCCGCCAAGCAGGTCATCGTCCAGAAGGTGCGGGAGGCCGAACGCCAGCAGGTCATCGACGCCTGGAAGGATCGCGTGGGCGAGCTGGTCACCGGCATCGTCAAGCGCGTCGAGCGCGGCAACATTTACGTCGATCTCGGCGGCAATGCCGAGGCGATCATCCCGAAGGACAAGGGCATCCCGCGCGACGTGCTGCGCACCGGCGACCGCGTGCGCGGCTTCCTGTACGACGTGCGTCCGGAACCCCGCGGCCCGCAGATCTTCATCAGCCGCGCCGCGCCCGAATTCATGATGGAGCTGTTCAAGCTCGAGGTACCGGAAGTCGGGCAGGGCCTGGTGACGATCCGCGCCTGCGCACGTGACCCGGGCGATCGCGCGAAGATCGCCGTGCTCGCGCACGACAACCGCACCGATCCGATCGGCGCCTGCATCGGCATGCGCGGCTCGCGCGTGCAGGCCGTGAGCAACGAGCTCAACGGCGAGCGCGTCGACATCATCCTGTGGTCGGACAACCCGGCCCAGTTCGTCATCAATGCGATGGCGCCGGCCGAGGTGCAGTCGATCGTCGTCGACGAGGACAAGCACTCGATGGACCTCGCGGTGGCGGAAGAACGCCTCGCGCAGGCGATCGGCAAGGGCGGCCAGAACGTGCGCCTCGCCAGCCGCCTCACGGGCTGGCAGCTCAACGTGATGACCGCCGACCAGGTGCAGGCCAAGAGCGAGGCCGAGCAGGCCGCGTCTCGCGCGCTGTTCCAGGCCAAGCTCGAGGTCGACGAGGAAATCGCCGGCATCCTGGTGTCTGAAGGCTTCAACACGGTCGAGGAAATTGCCTACGTGCCAGTCGGCGAGCTGCTCGCGATCGAGGGCTTCGACGAGGACATCGTCGAGGAACTGCGCTCGCGTGCCCGCGACTCGCTGCTCAACGACGCCCTCGCCGAGGAGGAGTCGCTCGAAGGCCAGATGCCGGCCGACGACCTGCTCGCGCTCGAGGGGATGGACGAGGCGACCGCGCATGCGCTGGCCGCCAACGGCATCCGCACCAGCGAGGACCTGTCCGAGCTGGGCGCCGACGAGGTGGTCGAGTTCGGCATCGAGGGGGTCGACGAGGCCCGCGCGGCCGCTTTGATCCTCTCGGCCCGCGCCGAGGAAATCGCCCGCCTGGAGCGGGGCGGCTGACCGCCCCGGCCGCCCGACGGCGGCCGCGATAACGGGCTGGACCGCCCGCCCGCGCTAGAATTCCACGGATACGCCCGGCCCCGGCCGCGCCACGAGAACACGGAAACCGAATGTCGCAGCAAACCACGATTCGCAAGCTTGCCGAGCTGGTCAACACACCGGTCGAGAAGCTGCTGGAACAGCTGGCGGAAGCCGGCATGAAGTTCAGCGGCCCGGACCAGGTGGTGACCAGCATCGAGAAAGTGAAGCTCCTCGGCTTCCTCAAGCGGGCGCACGGAAAGAGCGACGCGGCGGCGACCGACGTTGACGCGCCGAAGAAGATCACGCTCAACCGCACGAAGAAGCAGGAAATCACCGTCGGCGGCGGCAAGGCCAAGGCGACGGTCGATGTGGTCGTGCGCAAGAAGGTCACGCTCGTCCGTCCGGACGAGGCGGGTTCGCCGACCGACGAGCGTGCCGAGATCCTGCGCAAGCTCGAGGAGTCGCGCCAGCGCAACCTCGACGAGCAGCAGCGCCTCGCCGAGTCGGACCGCAAGCGCGCGGAGGACATCGAGCGCGCCCGCCAGGAAGCCGCGGAAGCCGAGCGCGTCCGCGCCGAGGCCGAGGCGGTCGCGAAGGCCGCCGCCGAGCCGGAAGCCGAGGTCCGCAAGCCGGCCCATGGCCACGGCCGTCCGGCCCCGCGCGCGCCCGAACCGGCCCGCGCCGCGGCGCACGATCCCAAGCACAAGGCCCGGGGCTCGCATGCGATGGCGGCCGGCCCGGAAGACGACGGCCGTGCCAGTCGCTTTGCCGGCCAGATGCACCTCAGCGCCGCCGACCGCGCGCGCCGGGGTGCCGGCGGTCGCGGCAAGCCCGGCGGCAAGCTGCAGGGCCGTCGCCAGCCGGACCAGTCGCGGACCGGCGCAGGGTTCCAGCGTCCGACCGCACCCGTCCAGCGCGAGGTCGCGATCGGCGAGACCGTCACGGTCGCCGAGCTGGCGCAGAAGCTCGCGCTGAAGGGCGGCGACGTGGTCAAGGCGCTCTTCAAAATGGGCGTCATGGCGACGATCAACCAGACCATCGACCACGACACCGCGGTGCTCGTGACCGAGGAGCTGGGCCATACGGCGGTTCGCGCCGACGACACGACGGCCGAGGACCTGCTCATCGCCCATGTCGAGGAGACGCAGGGCGAGAAGCTTCCGCGCCCGCCGGTCGTCACGATCATGGGTCACGTCGACCACGGCAAGACCTCGCTGCTCGACTACATCCGCCGCACGAAGGTCGCGTCGGGCGAAGCGGGCGGCATCACGCAGCACATCGGCGCCTATCACGTCGAAACGGCGAAGGGCGTCATCAGCTTCCTCGACACCCCGGGCCATGCGGCGTTCTCGGCGATGCGTGCGCGCGGCGCCAAGCTCACCGACATCGTGGTGCTCGTGGTGGCCGCCGACGACGGCGTCATGCCGCAGACGATCGAAGCCGTGCAGCACGCGAAGGCCGCGGGCGTCCCGGTGGTCGTGGCCGTCAACAAGGTCGACAAGTCCGACGCCGATCCGGGCCGGGTGAAGAACGAGCTGCTCGGCCACGGCCTCGTCGCCGAGGAATTCGGCGGCGACGTGCAGATGGTCGAGCTGTCGGCGAAGACCGGCCAGGGCGTCGACGACCTCCTCGATGCGCTGACGCTTCAGGCGGAAGTGCTCGAACTGCGTGCGATCCCGACGGGTCGCGCCACCGGTGTCGTCATCGAGTCCTCGCTCGACAAGGGCCGCGGCCCGATCGCCACCGTGCTGGTGCAGTCCGGCCAGCTGGAGAAGGGCGATTACGTGGTCTGCGGCGTGCAGTACGGCCGCGTGCGCGCGCTGTTCGACGAGACCGGCAGCCAGGTGCAGTCGGCCGGCCCGTCGATCCCGGTGCAGGTCCTCGGCCTGTCGGGCGTGCCCGATGCCGGCGACGACCTGGTCGTGGTCGCGGACGAACGCCTCGCGAAGGACGTCGCGCAGCAGCGCGACACCAAGCGCCGCGAGCATCGCCTCGTCGCGCAGCCCGGCAACCGCATGGAAGACATCCTGGCCCAGATGGGCGAGGGCGCGACACAGCAGTCGCTCAACCTCGTCGTCAAGGCGGACGTGCAGGGCTCCGTGCAGGCACTGCGCGACGCGCTGACGGGCCTGTCGAACGAGCAGATCCGCATCAACGTGATCGGCTCGGGCGTCGGCGGCATCACCGAGTCCGATGCGCAGCTCGCGGCGACGTCGAAGGCCACGGTCATCGGCTTCAACGTGCGTGCCGACGCGTCGGCACGCAAGGTCATCGAGAACCAGGGCGTCGACCTGCGCTACTTCTCGATCATCTACGACGTCATCGACCAGGTGAAGCAGATCGCCTCGGGCGTGCTCGGCAAGGAGATCCGCGAGGAAATCATCGGTACCGCCGAGGTCCGCGACGTGTTCCGCTCGTCGAAGTTCGGTGCGGTGGCGGGCTCGATGGTCATCGAGGGCGTCATCCGCCGCGGCAAGCCGATCCGCGTGCTGCGTGCGCAGACCGTCATCTTCGAGGGCGAACTGGAATCGCTGCGCCGCTTCAAGGAGAACGTGGACGAGGTGCGCAACGGCACCGAGTGCGGCATCGGCGTCAAGGCGTACAACGACGTCAAGCCGGGCGACCAGATCGAGTGCTTCGAGCGCATCGAAGTCCAGCGCACGCTGTAATCGACGATGCCGTCCAAGAGCTTCCATCGCACCGACCGCGTGGCGGCCCAGCTCCGTCGTGAGCTGGGCACGCTCGTGCACGAGGCCGTGCGCGAGCTGGGCCTCCCGTCGGTGAGCGTGTCCGACGTCGAGATCACCCGGGACATGGCGCATGCGAAGGTCTTCGTGACCGCGCTTCAGCCCGAGCGCGCCGCCGAGGCGATGAAAGGCCTCAAGGAGGCCGGCAAGCAGATCCGCTACGAGCTCGGCCGCGCCATGAAGCTGCGCCACGTGCCCGAGCTGCATTTCCATTACGACGCCTCGTTCGACCGCGGCGAGCGCATCGACCAGCTGCTGCAGGCCAATCCGCCGATCGAAGGCGACGACGAGGCGACGCCGGCGTCCGGCGACGCCTGATCCCGCACCGCCGGTGAACCGCAAGACCCGATTTCGCCGCCTGGACGGCATCCTGCTGCTCGACAAGCCGGCCGGACTCAGTTCGAACCAGGCGCTGCAGCGCGTCCGCCATCTGTTCCAGGCGGAAAAGGCCGGCCACACCGGCAGCCTCGATCCTCTCGCGACCGGCCTGCTGCCGGTCTGCTTCGGCGAGGCGACCAAGATCGCCGGGCTGCTGCTGGGCGCCCGGAAGGCGTACGAGACGCTCGCGCGGCTCGGCGTCACCACCGACACCGACGACGCCGACGGCCTGCCGCTGCGCGAGCGGCCGGTGCCCGCGCTTGACCCCGCCGGGATCGACGCCGCCCTGACAGGCTTCCGCGGTCGCATCCGCCAGCGCGCACCGATCTACTCGGCGCTCAAGCAGGGCGGGGAGCCGCTGTACGCGATGGCGCGGCGCGGCGAGTCCGTGGAAGCACCGGAGCGCGAGGTCGAGGTCGACCGCTTCGACCTGCTCGGCATCGGCGAGGACGGGCTGCGGCTGCACGTGGAGTGCGGTTCCGGCACCTATGTCCGCAGTCTCGTGCGCGACCTCGGCGAGGCGCTGGGCTGTGGCGCGCATGTCGTCGAGCTCCGTCGGCTGTGGGTCGACCCGTTCCGCACGCCGACCATGCTGACGCTGGAAACGCTGCAGGACGCGGCCGCTTCCGGCCTGCCCGAGCTCGACCGGTTCCTTCTGCCGATCGATGCTGGCCTCGAGCGCTTCCCGCGCGCCCGGCTCGAAGCGGACGCCGCCCGCCGCTTCGGCCACGGCCAGACGGTGGACGGCGAACCCGACCGGCCCGTCGAGTGCGGGGGCGACGGCCGCTCGAGTGCCGCGACGAACGCCGCCGTCGGCCTGGTCGTCGTCTCCGGCCCCGACGGCCGCCTGCTCGGGCTCGCGTCCTGCGCTGCGGGCCGCCTGCAGCCGCAGCGGCTCTTCAGCTGGGCGGCCGCTTCCACCGCTTAGCGGCGCACCGGGGTTTCGCCTTGTTGGGGGAGAGCCCGCGCGGCTACAATACGCGCGCCTTCGGGCACCCCATCACCCCTCTACCGACGGACCATGCGGTGCGTCGGCCCGGAAAACATTCCGTCGCCGAACGTGTCTGCGGGCTCCGCGTCTCAAGGAAAAAAGATGTCGATCGACACCAGCAAGGTCATCAGCGAACACGCCCGCGGCACCAACGACACCGGCTCGCCGGAAGTACAGGTCGCCCTGCTCACCGCCCGCATCGAGCAGCTCACCGAACACTTCAAGGCGCACAAGCAGGACCACCACAGCCGTCGCGGCCTGCTGCAGATGGTGAACCGCCGTCGCAGCCTGCTTGATTACCTCAAGCGCAAGGACGTCGAGCGCTACAAGGGCCTGATCGAGAAGCTCGGTCTGCGCCGCTAAGAGATACACCGACCGCGGCGCAGTGATGCGCCGCGGTTTGTTTTGGGACATGCAGAAATACGGCCGGGGCAGGGGCTCCGGGCGAAACCAAGCGACACAAGGGATCACACAACGTGGCGAAAATTACCAAGACCTTCCAGTACGGCGCCCACCAGGTCACGCTGGAGACCGGCGAAATCGCACGCCAGGCCGGCGGCGCGGTCCTCGTGAAGATGGACGACACCGTGGTGCTCGTTTCGGCCGTGGCGGCCAAGACGGCACGTGAAGGCCAGGACTTCTTCCCGCTCACCGTGGACTACCAGGAGCGTTTCTACGCCGGTGGCCGCATCCCGGGCGGGTTCTTCAAGCGCGAAGGCCGCGCGACGGAGAAGGAGACGCTGATCTCGCGCCTCATCGACCGTCCGATCCGCCCGCTGTTCCCCGAAGATTTCAAGAACGAAGTCCAGATCATCGCCACGGTCGTGTCGATGAACCCGGACGTCGACGGCGACATCCCGGCGCTGCTCGGCGCGTCGGCCGCCATGGCGCTCACCGGTGCCCCGTTCCAGGGCCCGATCGGCGCGGCGAAGGTCGGCTACATCAACGGCCAGTACGTGCTGAACCCGACCGTCTCGCAGCTGAAGGAATCGCAGCTCGAGCTCGTCGTCGCCGGTACGAAGGACGCGGTGCTGATGGTCGAATCCGAAGCCGACGTGCTCTCGGAAGACGTGATGCTCGGCGCCGTGATGTTCGGCCACAAGGCCTCGCAGGTCGCGATCGATGCGATCAACGAGATGGTCGCCGAGGCCGGTACGCAGTCGTGGAACTGGGAAGCGCCGGCGAAGGACGAGTCGATGATCGACGCGCTTCGCCACGCGATCGGTGACCGCCTCGGCGCCGCCTACCAGATCGTCAACAAGGCCGAGCGCCGCACCTCCATCCAGACGCTGAAGAAGGCGGCGATGGAGATGCTGCAGCCGCACGTCGAGGCCAAGGGCTGGAACGTGGGCGACGTCTCGAAGGAGTTCGGCGAGCAGGAATACCAGACGATGCGCAACTCGGTGCTCCGCACCCGCAAGCGCATCGACGGCCGCGACCTGACGACCGTGCGTTCGATCGCGTCGAAGGTCGGCGTGCTGCCGCGGACCCACGGCTCGGCGCTGTTCACGCGCGGCGAGACGCAGGCGCTCGTGGTGGCCACGCTCGGCACCGCGCGCGACGGCCAGATCATCGACGCCGTCTCGGGCGAGTACAAGGAACACTTCCTGTTCCATTACAACTTCCCGCCCTACTCGGTGGGCGAGACGGGCCGCATGATGGGTCCGAAGCGTCGCGAAATCGGCCACGGCCGCCTCGCCAAGCGCGGCATCCTCGCCGTCATGCCGACGATGGAGGAGTTCCCGTACACGATCCGCGTCGTCTCGGAGATCACCGAGTCGAACGGCTCGTCGTCGATGGCGTCGGTCTGCGGTTCGTCGCTGGCGCTGATGGACGCGGGCGTGCCGATCAAGGCGCCGGTCGCGGGCATCGCGATGGGCCTGATCAAGGAAGGCGACGACTTCGCCGTCCTGTCCGACATCCTCGGCGACGAGGATCACCTCGGCGACATGGACTTCAAGGTGGCCGGCACCGCGGAAGGCATCACCGCGCTGCAGATGGACATCAAGATCCAGGGCATCACCGAGGAGATCATGAAGGTCGCGCTGGCGCAGGCGAAGGAAGGCCGACTGCACATCCTCGGCGAGATGGCCCATGCGCTGACGTCGCCGCGTCCGGACCTCAGCGAGTTCGCGCCGCGCCTCATCACGATCAAGATCCACCCGGACAAGATCCGCGAGGTGATCGGCAAGGGCGGCTCGGTGATCCAGGCGATCACCAAGGAGACCGGCACGCAGATCGACATCCAGGACGACGGCACGATCACGATCGCCTCGGTCAACGCCGTTGCCGGCCAGGCCGCGAAGGCGCGCATCGAGCAGATCACGTCGGATGTCGAACCCGGCCGCATCTACGAAGGCAAGGTCGCGAAGATCATGGACTTCGGTGCGTTCGTCACGATCTCGCCCGGCAAGGACGGTCTCGTGCACGTTTCGCAGATCTCCAACGAGCGCGTCGAGAAGGTCTCGGACAAGCTCAAGGAAGGCGACGTCGTCAAGGTCAAGGTGCTGGAAGTCGACAAGCAGGGCCGTATCCGCCTGTCGATGAAGGCCGTCGAGGAAGGCGAGGGCGTGTCGGCGGAGTAATCGCCGCCACATCGCCGGAAACGAAAAAGGCGGGCCTCGGCCCGCCTTTTTCTTTGTCCCGTCGTCGCAGACGCCGTCAGAACATGCGACGCAGCACCTGGTCGCGCAGCGAGCCGCCGCGGCCGCGCAGCGACGCCTCGATCGCGACGTCCTGCTCGCTTTGCATCGGCTCGGGCGAGGTCGACGCCGTGTCGCCCGCCATCGACGGTTCGAGCTTGGCGGCCAAGTCGGTGCCCTGCACGAGGCCGAGCGGCGCATAGCCCGTATACCCCGGGAAGATCGTCGACAGGTTGGGATTACCCATCCGGCGCACCAGGATCTCCGAAAGCACGCGGCGGTAATCGGTCGTCACGGGCAGGTCACCGTTCGCGGCGGCAACGACGCTGTCGTTGAGCCCGGGCCACTGGCCGAAGAAGCGGCGGCCGTTGACCGAGCCGCCCATCACCAGCATCGGGTTGCCGTAGCCGTGGTCCGTGCCGCCCGATGCGTTCTGCCGCACGCGGCGCCCGAACTCGGACTGGACCACCGTGGTCACGCGCGCGGCGTCTCCGCTCGCCTCGAGTTCCGACTGGAAGGCCGACAGGGCCTGCGATAGTTCGGCGATCTTGTTCTGGTAGTAGTGGTAGCCCGCGCCCGCCGTGCCCTGGCCGTCGTGCGTGTCCCAGCCGCCGAGGTCGACCGCGGCATAGCGCAGGCCGACGCCGAAACGGATGGATTGCGCGATCGTCCAAAGCTGCCTGGCGATGTCGGTCGTCGGCCACGTCGCGGGAAGGGCGCCATAGGCCTGCGTGGCGACCACGCGGAGCGCCTGCTCGGCCTGCCCGCCGCTGCTCTGGAGGCCCGTCGGGCCGCCCCAGAGCTGCCGAAGCGTCTCCTGCATGCCGACGAGGCCGGCAGGCGAATCCGGGCGCGTCTTCATCCAGGCCCAGGCGCCGGCGTTGAGCTGGAAGTCCGACGGGCTCGCCATGGTGATCGCACGCGTGGTGCCCGACAGCGACACGGGCTCGCGCGACATGCAGGCCAGCGCCGGCATCGTCGCGCCGGCGGTGCCGGTCTGCATCGAGAGGGCGCGTGCCATCCAGCCGCTGGACTGGCCGCGCGCGACGCCCTGTTCGATCGCCATCTGCGCATCGAAGTGGCTGCGCGAGGCCGACGTCGTCAGGCCCGCGGCGTGGACGATCGCGACGCGCCCGGAATTCCAGAGGTCACGCAGCCCGGTCGCCGACGGGTGCAGGCCGAATGCGCTGGCGCTGCCGTCGGCATAGGTCAACGGCAGCGCACCATAGGTGCCGGTCGCCGCGATGCTGAGGTTCGGGCGTACCGCCTCGTAATACGTGCGGTCGCTGCCGGCGAGGGGCACGACGAAGTTCAGGCCGTCCATCGCGCCGCGCAGGAACAGCATCACGACGACGTCGCCGTCCCCGGCGGCGGCACGCGCCTCGGAGCCGAACATGAGGCGCGGACCGATCGCGGTCGCCGCGGCGGAGGCGCAGACGCCCTTGAGGAACTGGCGGCGCGTGAAGCGGGAGGTATGCATGGCGGCGCCCTCAGCGGCTCAGGAACTCGGGCGAGAGCAGGATCAACGAGACCATGCTCTTCAGCCGCGACTGGTTGTAGTGCTTCTTCAGGTCGCTGCCGGACCAGGCTTCGGTGTCGGCGATGACATAGGTCGCGGGATCGCCGTTCTGCGCCATGAACTTCGCGATGACCTGGCGCCGCGCCGCGTCAAGCGGATAGCCGAGCAGGCGCTGCGACCAGTAGTCGACGAGGTTGTTGGCCGTCCACGAGGCCACCTCGGCACGCGTGTTCTGTAGCACCGGCAGCAGCGTGAAGCCGTTCTCGGTGGTGTCGGTCAGCCAGTCGAGCATCTTCCAGGTCTGCCCGAACGTGTTCGAGCCGGACCACGGGCCCGTGACGTCGGGATATCCGTTCGGCGCGGGCCAGCCGAGCGGCGTGTGGCCGGTGAAGCCGAAGCGCCAGACGAATTCGTTGCTGCGATCGCCGGTCGTCGCGAGCGTCCAGTCCGAGCCCGCCGCGCGCATCGCGGCGACGATCGCCGTGAAGGGCTTGCGCGTCTTCGCGCCCCAGGCGTTGTACATGTCCGTGGAATTGAGGATGTGGCGCAGCACGCGCGCGATCTGGTCCGGCGCCTGCCAGTTGTCGCGGAACACCGTCGCGGCGCTCCACACCAGCGATTCCGAAGGCGTGTCGCCGATGAAGCGGCGGATGAGCTTCATGCAGACGTGGCGCGCGACCGCCGGATGCGAGGCGAGGCGATCGAGCACGTCGCGGCCGTCCTTCATGTCCGGCTGCTCGGGGTAGAGCGTGCGGCCGAGGATCGTCTTCGGGTTCGTGTCGTGCCACGCAGCACGGTAGACGAACGTGCCGTCGTTCTCCGTGGGGTACTGCCAGTTGCCGTCGCGCAGCGTCCAGCCGGTGAACGCCGCCGCGACCTCGTAGACGTCGATGTCGGTGTAGCCGGCCGGATAGTTCGCGTCCATGGGGTCCCGGGGCAGCGTCGCCGGGTCCTGGAAGCCGAAGTAGTTCTCGGCGCCGAGTGTGTGCAACTCGAGCAGTTCGCGCGCCCAGTTCTCGTTCTGGCCCGACTTCCTGTTCGCGTAGTTGTCGAGGAAATAGAGCATCGACGGGCTCGTGGCCACGTCCTCCAGCATCGTCCGGAAGTTGCCGAACGCATTCTTGCGCAGCACGTCGCGCTCGTAGTGGGGCGAGACCGGGCCGGCGGAGTAGTCGTACCCGAAGATCGAGAAGTGATCGCGCCAGAAGTCGACCGTCATCTCGAACAGCTGGCGGCGCGAATAGGTCGCACGCACGAAGGAGGCGCGCTGCATCTCCAGCGCCGGCAGCATGCGCACTTCCCAGGCGGGATTCGGCGCGACGTGATCGGCCCACAGCTGCTGCAACGTCTTGCCGAGCGTGGCGTAGCCCGCACGCGACAGGCGCGCGTCGACCGCACTGTCGTCGATCGTCCGGTAATCGAGCTGCCAGTCCACCCAGTTCGCGAGGCGCTGCAGGTCGGTGGTGCCCAGGCCCTGGAACTCGGCGATGCTCGCGCGCGTCGGGCCGAAGCTCAGGTTGCGCAGCATGCGCACGGCGAACGGCGCGCGCGCCAGGGTGAGCAGGTCCGCGGGCAGGGCCTCACGATCCGGGCCCACCGGGCCGGCCACGCTGCGCTCGAACGGCTGCGCGCGGATGCGCTGCCCGTCGCCGTATTTCATGGCGAGCAGACTGCCGGTGGTCGGCGTGCTGCGCCGGGCCGTCCACAGGCCGCTACCGCGCGCGACGCGGGACGCCCGCATCGGATACATCGATCGCTTCATGGTCCTTCCCCTGGATCCCCCTCCAGTGAACGGACTATAGGAATCAATGCCTTGGGGAAACGGGCCTCGCGTCACGACTGGCCGTCAAGAGTTTGGCGCGTTCGGCCGGCTACATGAACCGCCTGTTGCGGGCGTCACACTTGTTTTGGCACGCTGCCGCGAAACCACGGAAGCGCCCGATGAAACGCCACTTCTCCATGCTGCGCGACTTCCACCTGGCCGACTGGTTCACGCTGGCCAACGCCTTCTGCGGCACCGGCGCCGTCTTCGCGGCGATGCGCTTCCTGCAGGAGGGCGTGGTGCGCGACCTGCTGGTCGGAATGGCGCTGATCCCGCTGGCCTTTGTGTTCGACGCGGTCGACGGACGCGTGGCGCGCTGGCGCAAGTCCGCCTCGACGCTCGGTCGCGAGCTCGATTCGCTGGCCGACGTGATCTCGTTCGGCGTCGCCCCGGCCGCGCTCGCGTACGCCTGCGGGCTGCAGGGCGGGTGGGACTGGGCGGTACTGAGCTTCTTCGTCGGGTGCGGCGTGAGCCGCCTCGCGCGCTACAACGTCACCGCCGAGCAACTTGCGGGCGACGACGACAAGGTGCCGTACTTCGAGGGCACGCCGATCCCGACCAGCCTGGCACTCGTCATCGTGCTGGCGATCGCAGCCGCGCAGGGTGCGATCGGCGACCGCGTCTGGGGCGGCGTGGTGAAGCTCGGCCCGTGGCAGCTGCATCCGCTCGTCCTGATGTTCGCGCTGTCAGGCTCGCTGATGATCAGCAAGACCCTGCGGATCCCGAAGCCCTGACCGGACGCAACGGCGCGTCCGTTATCATCGGACGAGCTGGAGGACCCCCATGTCGACACCGCCGTTCGGAGCCCCGGGCTTCGCGTTTCCCGCTTTCGATCCCGCCCAGTTCGAGCGCTTCATGCGGCCGTTCCTCGGCGCTGCGGCGCCCGCACCGGCCGCGTCGGACCCGTTCGCGTGGTGGAGGCCGGCCGCACCCGCCCCCGCGCCCGGTTTCGATCCGACCGCGCTCGCTTCGCAATGGATGGGCCAGATCCAGCAACTCGCCGCGCAGTTCGGCGGTGCGGATGCGCAGGCCGCCGACATCGCGCGCGCGTGGCGCGGCCTGATCGGCGAGAACCCGTTCGGCCAGACGGCCGCGATGGGCGCGTTCATGCCGTCCGCGTTCTTCACCGGGGCCGGCGCCCCGCGCGCGCCGTTCGACATGCCCGCGTTCGGTTACACGCGCGAGCACCAGGAACGCGCGCAGTCGTTCGCGCGCACCATGGCCGAGTTCCAGCAGGCCGCGCAGGCGTTCGGCGCGCTCGTCGCCGAGTCGGGGCAGGACGCGTTCAAGCGTTTCGAGTCGTTGCTCGAGACGCGCGCGGGCGAGGGCAAACCGGTCGAATCCGCACGCGGCCTGTTCGACCTCTGGATCGACGCGGCCGAGGATGCCTACGCGGACATCGCCCTCACGGAACGCTTCCAGAAGGCGTCAGCGCGCCATGACCGAACTCCCAGCCGCCCTCGGCACCGACCGTCAGCACGTTGCCGTCGGTCTCGCCGTGGTGG
>NZ_BAAGAB020000030.1:0-31785 GCF_047159895.1 Lysobacter xanthus | reverse complement strand
CGGCCTGCGCCTGATCGTGGCCGACGCGATCATCCGCGCCCACCACGGCGAGCTCACGGCGCACGCGCTCGCGCCGGGCCTCGCCATCCGCATCGACCTTCCGCTCGCGCCGTGAGCCCGCGCCTGCTCGGCGGGCTCGCTACGCTCGCACTCACCGGTTGCGCCACCGTGGCCGTGCCCGCCGATGGCCCCGCGGCGCTGGTACAGCGCCAGCTCGACGCCTACAACCGGCACGATCTCGACGCCTTCATGGCGACGTACCGCCCGGACGCGAAGGTCTGGCGCATGCCCGCCACCGCGCCGACGCTCGACGGCGCCGACGCGATCCGCGCGTTCTATCGCGATGCGCGCTTCAACCTGCCCACGCTGCGCGCCGAGCTGCTCGCGCGCACCGTGGTCGGCGGCAAGGTCGCGGACCAAGAGCGCATCACCGGCCTCGGCACCGAACCGGTCGAAGCGCTGGCCGTCTACGAGGTTGTCGACGGCCGCATCGCCACCGTGTGGCTCTACCGCCCCTGACGCCGAAGGGCGAAGCGCCCGCGGTCGGTGGCGCCCGCCTACGGAGGCTGAATATTGGGCTCGTGGCGCACTGGACGCCGCACGGACGGTGACGTCGGCTCGACATCCGCCTGCCTAGACTGGCCCTGTTTTCCGCAGCGGCAGCAGTCAGGATGGCGAGCAGGACGGCACCGCCGGCGCAGGGTTACCTGAGCCGGGCCGAACTCGAAATGGAGCTGGCGCGGCTCGCCCTGGCGGTGGGCCGGCCGAGCGCCGACGTCGAGGCGGCGAGCGGCATCGCGGGCATCGAATGGTTCCAGGCGCAGAGCATCCGCCTGCTCGAGCGCACCCCGCCCGAGTTGCGGAGCCTGGTGGAACCGCGCATCGAAGAGCTGGCCGACGCCGCGGCTCGACGCGACCTGCTCGCCGACTACGGCGGGCCGCTGCCGTTCGATTCGGACGCGACCGAGGCGCGCCGCGGGCGCTAGGCGTTCCGGCGGCGCTGCCGCGCCTGCAGCAGACTCCAGTCGTCCAGCGACACGACGTCGGGTCGCGCGCCCTCCGGCCGGCACCGACGCCGGTCGAGTTACCGGCGGCATCGACCCGGACCCTGCCTGCGCGCCGTCCTGAAGCATGAGTGGCACGCGGCCTCGTGCTGCGTCGGCCACCCGCGGCCCCGCTGCACTACTATGGTGCAATGTCCGCGGACGCTCCCGGCCTCGACCAGCTCACCACGCCGCTCGCCTGGACGACGGCCGAGGCGCGCGTCGCCGGCTGCAACCTCGCCTTCGCGCGCTGGTTGGGCGTGGGCCAGCGCCGTCTCATCGGCCTGCCGCTGGCCTCGCTGGCGAGCGACGGCGGGCTCGACGCGGTGCTCGACCGCGCGGCCGAGCCGTCCGACGCACCGCTGCGGCTGCGCCGGCTCGGCATGCGGTTCGCCGACGGTGCCGAGCGCTTCGCCGATGCCTGGCTGACGCGACGCGACGCGGGCTGGCTGCTCGAGGCGCATCCGGTCGACGAGTTCTCCGACGACGATCCCGCCCGCCTGCCGTCCGCGCTCAGCGCCGCGCTGCGCGGGCTCGCGCACGAACTTCGCAATCCGCTCGCGGGGCTCAAGGGCGCGGCGCAGCTGCTCGGTCGACGGCTCGATCCCGACGACACCGACGGGCAGGCGCTGACCGCCCTCATCGACGCCGAGACCGGGCGGCTGGCCGCGCTGCTCGACCGCCTGCTCAGCCCCGCGCCGCCGCGCGCGCACTCGCCCGTCAACCTCCATGCGGTGCTCGAGCGCGTGCGCCGCCTCGCCGAGTCCGACGCCGGTTGGGCGGTGCGGCTGGTGCGCGACTACGACCCGAGCCTGCCCGATGTCGAAGGCGATCCCGATCGGCTCGTGCAGGCGGTCTGGAACCTCGCACGTAATGCGATCGAAGCCGGCGCCTCCCAGGTCGTGCTGCGCACGCGCGCCGAGCACGGCGCACGCATCGGCGAGCAGGTGCTGCCCATCGCGCTGCGCCTCGACATTTCCGACGACGGTCGCGGCGTGCCGCCCGAGCTCGCCGAGCGCCTGTTCCTGCCGCTGGTCAGCGGTCGCGCGGAAGGCACCGGGCTCGGCCTCGCGCTGGCGCAGCAGGTCGCACGTGAGCATCGCGGTGCGCTGAGTTATCGCTCGCGCTCCGGGCATACCGTGTTCACGCTGCTGCTGCCGCTGCCGGAGCCCGTCGATGGCTGAGTCGCTGATCTGGGTCGTCGACGACGAGGCGGCCATCCGCTTCGTGCTGTCGACCGCGCTGCGCGACGCGGGCTGGCGCGTGGAGGCGTTTCCCGACGCGCCGAGCGCACTGGCCGCGTTCGAAAATTCGCCGTCCGCGCCCGAGTTGCTGTTCACCGACGTGCGCATGCCCGGCGGCGACGGGCTCGCGCTGCTCGAGGCGCTCAAGTCGCGACGCGCCGACCTGCCGGTCGTGGTGATGAGCGCCTACACCGACATCGCGAGCACCGCCGGTGCGTTCCGTGCCGGTGCGCATGAATTCCTCTCCAAGCCGTTCGACCTCGACGACGCGGTCGCGCTCGCCGCGCGCGTGCTGGGGCCGTCGACGCCCGCGGCGAGCACGCCCGACGAGCTGCCGGCCACCGCCGAGTCGCTGCTCGGCAGCACGCCGGCGATGCGCGAGCTGTTCCGCGCGATCGGCCGCCTCGCGCAGGCGCCGCTGTCGGTGCTGGTCACCGGCGAGACGGGCACCGGCAAGGAACTCGTCGCGCGCGCGCTGCATCGCGAGTCGCCGCGCGCGAAGAAGCCGTTCGTCGCGCTCAACACCGCCGCGATTCCCGCCGAGCTGCTCGAATCCGAACTGTTCGGCCATGAAGCCGGCGCGTTCACCGGCGCACAGCGTCGCCACCTGGGGCGCTTCGAGCAGGCCGACGGCGGCACGCTGTTCCTCGACGAGATCGGCGACATGCCGGCCGCGCTGCAGACCCGCCTGCTGCGCGTGCTGCAGGAAGGCGAGTTCTTCCGCGTCGGCGGGCGCGAACTGGTGCGCGTGGACGTGCGCGTGGTCGCGGCGACGCACCAGGATCTCGATGCGCGCGTCGCGAGCGGCCAGTTCCGCGCCGACCTGCTGCATCGCCTCGACGTCGTGCGCCTGCGCCTGCCGCCCCTGCGCGAGCGACGCGACGACGTGCCGCTGCTCGCCGCGCATTTCCTCGCGCAGGCCGCGTCGCGTCTCGGCGCGCGCGCCAAGCGCCTGGACCGCGGCGCGATCGAGCGCCTGCAGGCGCACGGCTGGCCCGGCAACGTGCGCGAGCTGGAGAACGTCAGCTGGCGACTGGCCGCGCTCGCGCCCACCGAGCGCATCGGGCGCAACGAGGTCGACGCCGCGCTGGGTACCGCCGCCGTGCCGGTCGCTGCGGACTGGACCGACGCGCTGGCGGCGTGGGCGCGCGATGCGCTCGCGCGGGGCGAGGCGGGCGTGCACGAGGCCGCGCGCGAACGCCTCGACCGCGTGCTGCTCGACGTCGCACTCGAACGCACGGGCGGCCGACGCGGCGAAGCCGCGGGCCTGCTCGGGCTCGGCCGCAATACGCTCACCCGCAAGCTCGGCCCCGGCCGCCCACGTCGCGCACCCTGACGTTCACCGCCCGCGAATGCCGACGCCGCAGACTTCCGATTCCCCACCGGAGACCGCCATGAAGACCCCGTCCCGCGTCCTGATCCCGGCTCTCGCCCTTGCGCTCACCGCCTGTTCGGCGACCGCGCCGGTGGTCCCCGTGCCGCCTTCGGGCACGCCAGCGACGCCGGTCGGCGTGTCCTCGCCCCCCATCGACGCCGCTACGATCGCGCTCGGCCCGGCGTCCGGGTCGCTCGTCAGCGGCCGGCTCACGGCGATGGCCATGGGCGGCGGCGTGCACGTCACCGGCGAGCTCGGCGGGCTGGCGCCCAACAGCACGCACGGCCTGCACGTGCACGAGGTCGGCAACTGCGGCGCGGCGGACGCGAGCAGCGCGGGCGGTCATTTCAACCCGGCGGGTGCACCCCACGGACGCCCCGACGCGGGCGCACACCATGCCGGCGACCTTCCGAACATCACCGCCGGGGCGAACGGCGTGGCGCGCGTCGATGCGCACGTGATGGGCCTGACGCTCGGTGGGCCGGGCGCGACGAACATCGTCGGCCGCGCGCTCGTCGTGCATGCACAGGCCGACGACTACGCGTCGCAGCCGGCGGGCAATTCGGGCGCGCGCATCGCCTGCGGCGTCGTGCGGGCAGGGCGCTGAGGATGCCGGGCACGCTGCGCGTGCGCGAGGCGCGTCCCGGCGACGCCGCGCGCCTCGCCGACTGGGCGCGCACGATGGCGCGCGAGACCGAGCATCTCGAACTCGATGCGGACACTGTGCTTGCAGGTGTGACCGAAGGCATCGCCGATCCGTCGAAGGCGCGTTACTTCGTCGCCGTGAACGAAGTTCCGGTGTCGGGCGACGAAGTGATCGCCGAACCGGTCGGCATGCTCATGACGACCACCGAGTGGAGCGACTGGCGCTGCGGGCACTGGTGGTGGATCCAGAGCGTCTACGTGGCCCCCGCGCACCGGCGCCATGGCGTCTTCCGTGCGCTGTACGCGCACGTGCATGCACTCGCCGCGCAGCGCGCGGACGTGCTCGGGCTGCGCCTGTACGTCGAGCGCGACAATGCGAATGCGCAGGCGACCTACGCCGCGCTCGGCATGCACGACGCGGGCTATCGCATCCTCGAAGCGGCCGTACCGACACGCGACTGAGCCTCATACGGCCGCTTCGCCGCAGCACGCGGCCGCCTTCACACGTTCGACTGCGGACGCCGTCACGTACTGCCGCCGCCGCAGCGCGCATTCATGTGAAAAGCGCGTGACGCAATTACCCTTCAAGTCCGTCCTGCGCGGCCGATAGCGATATCGAAGCGCGCGTTCGCGACGTTTCCGAATCCACCGAGCGCGCCCGCCGACGGCCGCGCCTCCATCAGGAGTTCCGTGTCATGCAGGTTATGGGCGCCACGCTGCGCAAGATCACGTTCAAGGATGGCCTGACCGCGCTGCTCTTCAGCGTCGCCCTGACCGGCGGACTCGCGCTCGCGTTCAAGTCGAGCGGCCGCGACATGTGGGAAGCCACCGATGCGCTGATGCCGGTCTTCATCGGCGGCCTCGCGCAGGCCGCGGGCATCAATCCGGTGCGCAGCCCGCTGCTGCTCGCGATGGTGGCCGCGGGCGCGGGCCTCGTCATGTTCCTGAGCAAGCTCGCGCTCGGCCTGATCTGACCGGTCGACGCGTGTGACCCGACGGCCGCCTCCGGGCGGCCGTTCGCGTTGTGGCGGTGCGACGGTGCCCGTGGTATTCGGTGTCGCGGGGCGCCGTCCCGCCGGTCAACGACCGCCCGCTGCAGGTGCCCCAGTGGACACGATGCGCGACCACGACCCGCGTGGGACCATGGCCAAGGTTCCTGCCATCACGCTTGGCTTCTGGATCATCAAGATCCTCGCCACCACGCTCGGCGAGGTCGGGGGTGACGCGGTCACGATGTCGTGGCTGGGGGAGACCACGCCCGACGCCCGGGCCTCTGGCATCTCGGGCTACCTCGTCGGTACTGTGATCTTCGCGACGATCTTCGCGGCCGTTCTCGCTCTGCAGATCCGCGCGCGCAGTTTCCGGCCGTGGCTCTACTGGGCGACCATCGTCGCCAGCACCACGGTGGGCACCACGCTCGCGGATTTCGTCACCCGCGCGCTCGGCATCGGCTACAGGGGCGGCTCGATGCTCCTGCTCGGCCTGCTTCTGGCCTCGCTCCTCGCCTGGCGCCGCGCGACCGGCACGATCGCCGTAGCGAGCGTGCGGACCCCGCGCGCCGAACTGTTCTATTGGCTCACCATCACGTTGTCGCAAACGCTGGGCACCGCGCTCGGCGATTGGGTTGCCGATACCCGGGGCCTCGGCTACGTCGGCGGCATGGCGATCTTCGGCGGGCTCCTCGCGATCGTTGCGGCGCTACGTTTCACGACCGCGCTCTCGCGCACCGCTCTGTTCTGGTCTGCGTTCGTTCTCACTCGGCCGCTCGGGGCGGTGGTGGGCGACTTCCTGGACAAGTCGCACGCGCAAGGCGGGCTCGAGCTGAGCCGCTACACGGGCTCGATCGTGCTGCTGATAGCAATCGCGCTGTGCGTCGCGCTGCTGCCGCAACGCCCGGCCGCGGCCTCCCACTGAGCCGGCGCTGGTCTCGCGGCGACCGACCCGGCGTCAAGGATGGACCGACGCGGCAGGCGACGGGAAAGAGAGCTTGCGTGGCAACGTGTGCAACGGGCCATCCGATGCGAGCCGAAGGTTTACACGCCTTGCCCAGGTGCCCGCGCTGACGCTGATCAGCCGAGGCAGGCGGTGGCGTCCACGTCGCGGTCGCAATGCACGAAGTTCACCAGCACGCCGTGCGCCTGCAGCACCGCGGCGAGCTGGCGCTGGCGCGCCTCGAACTGCTCGTGCAGGCGCGCCGCGCGTTGGCGCTGCGCATCGGACTCGCAGTCGAGCCCGCCCGCGTAGCGCTGTTGCCACGCCTGCGGCGAGAACAGCGCGATGCGCGCCTCGCCTTCGGCGTAGCGCACCAACGGCTCCGGCGGCGCGTCGAGCCAGGCCTCACCCTCGGGCGCGAGCAGCGCGGTCTCCAGCACCGGCCACAGCGGCGCGAGGCCGGCGTGTTCGTACTGCAGCGACGTCATCGCCGCGAGGTCGTGCACGGTGAGGTAGCGCGCATGCTCGACCTGCAGGCCGAACATCGACTGCGCCGCGAGCGCGGTGGCCGCACCGGCCATGCCGCGCTCGAGCAGCTCGCGTTCGAAGAGGTCGCCCACCGGCCCGACCTGCAACGGATCGCCGCCAAGCACGAACGGCATCAGCCGCAGCGGGCCGCCCGCGTAGTCAGAATTCGGTGTGAGGTCGCCGGGCAACTGGCCGTCGTGCGCGCCGAAGGCGATGACGCGCGCGCGGCCGCTGCCCGGCGCGCGCGCGGCGAGGCCGTCCAGTTCGCGATGCAGCGGCCAGCCCGGACGGAGCAGCTCGACCGGGTCGTAATGCGCGGCCACCGTCACCAGCTCGAGCGCGGCGGCGCCCGGCGCGAACGTCGCCAGGTCGGCCGCGACCAGCGCGGCGAGTTCGCCGGCCTCGGCCTGCGCGAGGCGGTCGCGCTGCGGCGTCGCGCCGGACAGCTCGAGCGCGAGCGCGCCCAGCACGTGGACGGCGGCAGCGGAATCGGGGGAGGTGGTCATCAGTACGCCGGCGTTTGGTGCACTACACTCGCCGCATCATACCGGCGGCCCCTGCGCGGGCCGCGTCGTCGAGTCCACGAGGTCGCCATGCGCCAGTTCCGCCCCGTCGCCGTGCTCGGCGGTGTCCGCATTCCCTTCTGCCGCCAGAACACCGCCTATTCCGACGTCGGCAACCTCGGCCTGTCGGTGCGCACGCTGGGCGCGCTCGTCGAGAAGTTCGGCCTGCAGGGCGTGCAGCTCGGCGAGGTCGCGATGGGCGCGGTGATCAAGCATTCCTCCGACTGGAACCTCGGCCGCGAGGCCGCGCTGTCGTCGGGCCTGTCGCCGCTCACGCCGGGCATCACTCTGCAGCGGGCGTGCGGCACGTCGCTCGACACCATCTCGCACATCGCGAACAAGATCGCGCTCGGGCAGATCGACGCGGGCGTCGGCGGCGGCTCGGACACCACGTCCGACGTGCCGATCGTCTACGGGCAGAAGCTGCGCCGGCGCGTGCTCAAGGCGAATGCCGCGAAGACGCCGATGGACCGCCTGCGCGCGTTCGGCGGCTTCGGCTTCGGCGAGCTCAAGCCCGACTTCCCGGGCGTCGCCGAGCCGCGCACGGGCAAGTCGATGGGCCAGCACTGCGAGGACATGGCGAAGGAATGGGCGATCCCGCGCGAGGCGCAGGACGAACTCGCCTACGCCTCGCACCAGAAGCTCGCGGCCGCGTACGAGCGCGGCTTCTTCGACGATCTCGTGGTGCCGTTCCGCGGCGTGTCGCGCGACAACATCCTGCGCGCCGACACCACGCTGCAGAAGCTCTCGACGCTGAAGCCCGCGTTCGATCGCACCAGCGGCCGCGGCACGCTCACCGCCGGCAACTCGACGCCGCTGACCGACGGTGCGTCCGCCTGCCTGCTGTCGAGCGGCGAATGGGCCGCGGCGCGCGGACTCGAGCCGCTCGCGTGGTTGCGCGACGTGCATGTCGCGGCGGTGGATTTCGTCGCCGGCGAAGGCCTGCTGATGGCGCCGACCGTGGCGGTCGCGGAGATGCTCGCGCGCAACAACCTGTCGCTGCAGGATTTCGACTTCTACGAGATCCACGAGGCGTTCGCGGCGCAGGTGCTGTGCACGCTGCGCGCGTGGGAGAGCGAGACGTACTGCCGCGAGCGCCTCGGCCTGGCACGGGCGATGGGTTCGATCGATCCGGCGAAGATGAACCCGAACGGCTCGTCGCTGGCGACGGGCCATCCGTTCGCCGCGACCGGCGCGCGCATCGTCGCCACCGCCGCGAAGGAACTCGTCCAGCGCGGCGGCGGACGCTGCCTGATCTCGATCTGCACCGCCGGCGGCATGGGCGTGGTCGCGATCCTCGAGCGCTGATGCACCGGGCGTAACCCCGCCACGCGGGGCGGGGCGTTGGAGAGGGGGCCTGTCCTCCTGGAGCCCCCGAATGATCCGTCCCGCACCGCTCGCCGCCGCGCTCGCCGTGGCCCTGTCGCTCGCCGCCTGCAGCCGCGGGCAGCCCACCGCGAACGCGGGCACGGACTCGGTGGCCGAGGAGCGCACGGCCGTCGCGGCGGCGCCTGCCGCGGCGCCGCCACCCGAGGCCCCCGCGCTGCAGAAGGCCGCGGGCACCGCCAACGTCGCCGATGCATCCGTCGACGCATCCGCCACGGTCACCGGCCCCGGCGTCACGGCCGATGCGATGGGTTCGGCGACGCTGACGCAGGACGCCGGCACACGCCGCTTCATCCGCACCGCCCAGGTCGACGGCCACGTGCGCGACGTGCAGCGCGCGGCGACGCACATCGAGGATTTCGCCGCGCGCTTCGGCGGCTTCGTCACGCTCAACGCCCTGTCGACGTCGACGGGCCGCGTCGAGCGTCGATCGCTCGGCGACGGACGCCTCGTCGAGCTCAGCACCTACGTCGTCGAAGGCCGCCTGCAGGTGCGCGTGCCGAGCGACCGCGCGCAGGCCTTCCTGCGCGCGATCGCGCCGGAGCTCGACTTCCTCGACCGCCGCCACTTCGAGGCCGTCGATGCGCAGTTCGACCTGCTGCGGCGCGAGCTGGCGCGCCTGCGCCACGACCGTGCACAGGCCGCGCTGGGCGCGGTGAGCGGCGGCAAGGCGGCCGACCAGGCAGACATCATCGATCGCCGCGCGCAGCAGCAGGCCGAGCGCGACGAGGCGGCCGTCGAGCAGCGCGGGTTCGAGGACCGCGTGGAGTTCGCCACGCTCGACCTCACCCTGCGCCAGCCCGAGCGCGTGCGACGCGCCGAGCGCCCGGACGTCGAGGCGATCCTGCGCAACGAGCGTCCCGGGCTCGGCACGCGGCTCGGCCATGCGATCGCCGACGGCGGGCGCGCGATGCTCGATGTCCTCGTCGCGCTGGTCGCGCTGTGGCCGCTGCTGCTGGTCACGGCGCTCGCCGCCCTCGCACTGCGCGCCTGGCGTCGGCGCCGCTGACGCACGAACGCCGACACCGCGCGAGGGCGGTGCCGGCGTGCTCCCACAAACCGTTTACTGCAGGCGCGTCTGGATCGGCGTCTCATGCATCGCGCCGCGTGCCTGCATCGCCGCGGGCATGTCGACGAGGCCGTCGCCACGCGTGCTGCGCAGTGCGTTGGCATAGGCCAGCCGCGCGCGCCCTTCGTCGCCTTCGGCGGCATAGCCCTGGCCCAGCAGTTCCCAGGCCTCGGTGCCCGCCCCGCGGTCGATCGCCTGACGCAACGTGGCTTCGGCGCCGACCCAGTCGCCGTGCGCGTACTGCAGGCGCGCGCGGCTCACGAGCAGGCCCGGGCTGCCCGGATGCGCGGCCAGCCAGCGATCGATGCGCGAGGCGCGCTCGTCGAGGCGGCCGATCGACAGGCGGCCGTACATCGCCGCGAGCGAATCGTCCCAGTGCGAATCCAGCGATTGTTCGATCGCCTTCGCCGCCGCATCGTCCCAATGCAGGGCGGCCGCCCGCTCGGCGTAGGCGCCGACGATCGCCGGGTCCTGGCGCAGCGGCGCGGACAGGCCGTCCCAACGCGAGGCGAGTGCATTGCCGTCCTGCGCGGACAGCAGCGCGCCGCGCGCCCAGCGCGATTCGAGTCGCGGCAGGTCGGCCTCCGGCACCGCGTGGTTCTTGCGCAGCGCGCCGAGCATTCCATAGGCCTCGTCGTGGCGTCCGAGGTCGGCAAGTGCCTGCGCACGCATCGCGAGGCCGCGCGGCGGCAGCGGCTGCGCGTTGGGGATGTCGAGCGCGGCGAGCGCGTCCGCGGGACGGCCATGGCCGAGCGCGAGTTCCGCGAGCCCGATCGCGCGCAGCGCGGGATGCGAACCGGCCAGTCCGTCGAGATGCTGCTGGGCGACGCCCGGCTCGCCCCGCGCGGCGGCGGCACGCGCGGCATGCACGCGGGAGATTGCCAGCGCGTCCGGATCGTCGTACGTCGCGAGCGTGCGCTCGGCGCGATCCCAGCGGCCGAGGTGCAGGTCTTCGAGCGCGCCGGTCAGTCGCGTGCGTGCGGCGCGTTCGCGGCGGCGTCGCAGCGCCACCGCGGGCGCGGTCAGCAGGCGCGTGAGCAGCCACAGGCCGGCGAAGGCGGCGAGCCCGATGGCGAGCGCACGCGGAATGGTGGTGGCGTAGTCGACGCCCCGGAAGCGGGCGAGCACGAGGCCCGGCTCGGGCAGCAGGATCTGCGCGGCGAGGGCGACGGCCAGCACGACGACGGTCCAGAGCAACAGGCTGCGGAGCAGGGACATGGCGATCTCGGGCAAGCGGCGATACGCCGAGTGTCCGCACGCCGCGGGGACGGCCCGTGAAAAGCCGCTTCAGTCCGCCGGGCGGTTCAGCGCGGCGACAAGTTGCGCCGGACGCGGCCCGTCCGCCCGTACGACGTCGGCGAAGCCGAGCCGGCGCGCATGCTCGGCGAGCCGGTCGCTCGCCGCCAGTACGCGCGACTGGCGCAGCCGCGCGAGGTCCGCCGGTTCGAGCTGGCTCACCGCCAGGTCGAGCGCTTCACCGCTGGTGAGCGCCAGGGCGAGAGACCCATCGGCGCCGCGCAGGGCCCGCAGCCCCGCGCGCGGCAGGCCGCAGGCTTCGCGTGCGTACACGTCGGCGCGCAGCACCCGCGCGCCGCGCGCGACGAGCGACGGCGCGAGCCGATCGCGCCCACCCGGCGCGGTCACCAGGCCGATGCGCAGGCCGCGGACCTCGGCGAGGAGCGGCAGGTCGAGCACGCCTTCGCTGTCCATGCGGGTGGGCGCGAGCACGTCGGCCACGCCTGCGCGACGCAGCGCACGCGCGGTGCCATCGCCGATCGCGACGGCCCGTCCACGCGTCGACAGCGGCGCGAGCGCACGCGCCGCCGCGACCGCGTTGGGGCTGGTGAACACGGTGATGTCCGCGGCCAGCGCCTCACTCAGCGCCGCGCGTGCAGCCGCATCGTCGTGGACGACGATGCGCAGCGGCGACAGCGCGACGAGCCGATGGCCCGCATGCCGCGCGACGTCGCGCAGCCGCTGGTGTTGACCGCGCGGTCGCAGCGAGATCACGTACCATCGCGGGCCCGTCGACAGGGAGTCGTGCATGCCGCGCAGCTTCGCATACCGGCCGGTGCAGCCATGAGCACCGACGCGCTCGCGCATCTCGATGCGCACTACCAGGGCATGCCGCCCGTGCGTGCGCTGCAAGTGTCGATCGATGCCTTCGACGGCGAGCGCCTGCGCCTGTCCGCGCCGCTCGCGGCGAACGTCAACGACAAGGGCTGCGCCTTCGGCGGCTCGCTCGCCTCGCTGATGACGCTGGCCTGCTGGGGCCGCGTCTGGCTCGAGGTGCATGCCGCGGGGCTCGACTGCGACATCTACGTCGCCGACAGCCACATCCGCTACCTCGCGCCGCTGTACGACGACCTCGTCGCCGAAGCGCTGCTCGCCGACGGCGCGCAGTGGTCGACGTTCGTGTCGACGCTGCGGGCCAAGGGACGCGCGCGCATCGAGCTCGTCGCGCGTGTCGCCTGCGCCGACGGCACGCCGGCCACCACGTTCGAGGCGCGCTTCGCCGCGATCGTGCGGCCGCCCGCCGCCTGAACGGCGGCCCCCGGCTTCGCGATCCGCGACGGCGTCCGCTGGGCACGGTCGCCGTCCGGCCCGTAGGATCGGCCGGTCCAGGGGAGATCGCCATGCGTCGCTTGTTCCGCCACCTCGTGCCGGCCGTCGTGCTCGGCCTGCTGCTGTTCGCCGGCCTCGCCGTCGCCGGCCCCGCGCAGCGCGCGCTGCCCGTCGCGCAGGACGCCTGGAGCGCCGCGATCCGCTGGGGCGACTTCGAAGGTGCGGTGAACCTGCTCGACCCCGAACTGCGGGCGACGCAGACGCCGAGCTCGCTGGAGGTCGCGCGCTACAAGCTCGTGCAGATCTCGGGCTACCGCGACCTGGGCGCGAGCGTGGACTTCAAGGCCGGGAAGGCCGTCCGCGACGTCGACATCGGCGTGGTCAACCGCAACACGCTCGCCGAGCGCACCGTGCGCTATCGCGAGACGTGGCGGTGGGATCCGCAGGCCAAGACCTGGTGGGTGACGAGCGGGTTGCCGGACCTCTGGCGCGCGGACTGAGCCCCGCGCCGGGCATGCGACAATCCGCGCCCCTGTCCGTGGGCGCATGTCCGTGACCTTCCAGCAAGTCCTCGAATTCGCAGGCCGCCACGAGATGCTGGCGATCGCCTTCGTCGGCCTGACGCTCGCGCTGATCTACACCGAGATCGCGCGCCTGTTCCGCCCGTACAAGGCGCTCACGCCGGCGCAGCTCACCGCGCTCATCAACCGCGACGACGCGCTGGTGGTCGACCTGTCGGCCACAGGCGACTTCGAGAAGGGCCATATTGCCGGCAGCAAGAACGTGCAGGCGAGCGGCTTCGGGCCGGACCACCGCCTCGTCGCCGGCGCCGCGAAGACGCGCCCGGTGGTGGTCGTCTGCCGCACCGGCCAGGCCTCCGCGGCGGCCGCCGCCAAGCTGCGCAAGGGCGGCTTCGAGCAGGTGCATTGCCTCGAAGGCGGCATCGGCGCGTGGCAGCAGGCCGACCTGCCGCTGGTAAAAGGCCGCGCCTGAGTCGGCCCCGGCGGGCGTGCCATAATCCCGCCCCTTTCGCATCGAACCCGCGCCGGAGCGCACCATGACCGACGAACTCCAGAACGACGCCGCTTCCTTCGGCGCTACCGACGAGGCCGAGACCGGCCCGTCCTTCACCGTCGAGAAGATCTACGTCAAGGACGTCTCCTTCGAGGTCCCGAACGCCCCGGCGGTGTTCAACGAGCAGACGCAGCCGCAGCTGCAGATGAACCTCAACCAGCAGGTCACGCGCCTCAACGACGCGGCCTTCGAGGTCGTGCTCGGCATCACGCTGACCTGCCTCGCCGACGACAAGCCGCTCTACCTCGCCGAAGTGAAGCAGGCCGGTGTGTTCGGCCTCGCCGGCTTCGACGCGCAGACGCTCGACGCGATGCTCGGCACGCACTGCCCGAACGTGCTGTACCCGTACGCGCGCCAGCTGATCTCCGACCTGATCCAGGCCGGCGGCTTCCCGCCGTTCCTGCTGCAGCCGCTGAACTTCGAGGCGCTGTACGCCGAAGGCCTGCGCCAGCGCATGACGCAGGGTCTCGAGTCGTCCGAGGCGGCCGGCACCGCCTGATCGGCCGTGGCGGATCACGCTGACAATCCGCGCGCGCCCCGGCGCGTCGCGGTGGTGGGCGCGGGCTCCTGGGGCACCGCGCTCGCGGCGCTGATGGCGCGAAACGGCGAGCACGTGGCCCTCTGGGGCCGCGATGCCGACGTTGTCGGCGCCATCGACGCGCGCCATGAGAACCCGCGCTACCTGCCGGGCCTCGCGCTTCCCGAATCGCTGCGCGCCACGACCGACCTCGCCGACGCGCTGCGCGACGTGGACCTCGTCCTCGTCGTCGTGCCGTCGCATGCATTCGCCGAGACCCTGCGGGCACTCGCACCGCATCGCCCGGCCGCGGCCGGCGTCGCCTGGGCGACGAAGGGCTTCGAACCCGGCAGCGGGCGCTTCCTGCACGAGGTCGCGGCCGAAGTGCTCGGCGACGACGTGCCGCTCGCGGTCGTCACCGGCCCGTCGTTCGCCAAGGAAGTGGCGCAGGGCCTGCCGACCGCGCTCACCGTGCATTCGGACGATGCCGACTTCGCGCAGGCCGTCGCCGAGGCGCTGCACGGCCCGGCCTTCCGCGCCTACACCGGTGACGACATGCTCGGCGCCGAGCTCGGCGGGGCGATGAAGAACGTGCTCGCGGTGGCCACCGGCGTCGCCGACGGCATGCAGCTCGGCCTCAACGCGCGCGCCGGGCTCATCACGCGCGGGCTCAACGAGATGCTGCGCCTGAACCAGGCGCTCGGCGGCAAGGCCGAAACCCTGATGGGGCTCGCCGGCCTCGGCGACCTCGTGCTGACCTGCACCGGCGATCTCTCGCGCAACCGGCGACTGGGCCTCGCGCTCGGGCGCGGCCAGTCGATCGCGGACGCGGTTCGCGAGATCGGGCAGGTGGTCGAATCGGTGCAGACCGCCGACGAGGTGATGCGTCAGGCCGAGCGCGCCGGCGTCGAGCTGCCCATCTCCAATGCGGTGCGCGCGGTGCTGCACGGCGAGCTGCAGCCGGCCGAAGGGCTGCGCCAACTGCTCGCGCGGCAGCAGAAGCCCGAATATCCGACCGGCCTGTTCGACTGATCCACGCGTCCGGCCCAACGAAAAAGCCCGGCCGAAGCCGGGCTTTTCGTTTCACCGCGTTCGCGATCAGAAGCTCGCGCGCACGCCGACGTTGTACTGGTTGTAGCCGTCGCCGTTCTCGAGCTCGGCCACGATGCCCCACGTCGGGTTGATCTTGACCTGCGCGCCGAGCGTGCCCGACCAGTCGCCGTCGAAGTCGCCGGCGTCGTTGTAGTTGGCCTTGATCCAGCCCTCGAAGCTCGGGTTGAACGCAGCGCGGAAGCCGGCGCTGGCGCGCGCGCCCTCACCGTGGTCGGACTCGCCGAGCGCTTCGATGGACTGGCGCAGGTAGCCGATCTCGGCATTGAACTCGGCGCGGTCGCTGACCGGCATGGCCCAGCCGATGCCGACGTGCTGCTCGTCGAGGTCGATGTCGCTGCCGAAGTCGTCGTTCGTCGCGCGCGACAGGCCGCCGAAGACGTAGTAGCTGCCGCCGAACGCGTACGAGCCGCGCACGTAGCCGCCGTCGAAGTTGGTGTCGCCGCCGAAGACGGACGAGGTGTTGGCATCGAGGCGCGTGAAGCCGCCTTCGACGTAGGTGTGGCTCACGCCGTTGGCGGCGGAGGCGGCGAACGGGGCGGCGGCGAGGGCCAGCGCCAGGGCGAGGGTCTTCTTCATGGAATTCCTTTCTTTTCTTGGATGGGTCGTCCGCGCATGCTGCAGCGCAGCACGCCATTCTAGCGGCCTTTAACGAAATTTTCACCCGCCCACGAAAAAGCCCGGCCGGAGCCGGGCTTTCGGACCACCCCATGGGGGAGAGCGGTCGATCAGAACGAGATGCGCGGGCCGATGAAGAACTGCTTATCGCCGTCGGCGAACTTCACCTCACCATTGATGCCCCAGGTCGGGTTGAACTTCACCTGCGCGCCGACCTTGCCGTAGAAGTCGCCGTCGAAGTCCTGGTAGTCCTCGTAACCGGCGAAGGCATAGCCCTCGATCATCGGGGTCATCGCGCCGCGGACGCCCGCCTCGACGCTGTAGCCGTCACCGTCGAAACCCTGGCCCGCGTCGAACTTCTCGTACGCGACGCGCGTGACGAGGTCGAGCTTCGGGTTGATCTCGCGGTTGTAGCCGACGCCCAGGCGCCACTGGTCCAGGCTCGCATCGGTGTCGCTGATGTCGACCTTCGAGTAGCCGCCGAAGACGTGGAAGTTCGGAGCGATCGCGCCCGAGCCGTTGAGGGCCCAGCCGTCCGCATCGTTGTTGGTGCCGGAGTGCTGCGTGTCGACGCGCGTGTAGCCGCCCTCGACGTAGTTGTAGGACACGCCCTCGGCCGCGGACGCGGCGAACGGCAGGGCGGCGAGCAGGGTGAGGGCAAGCAGGGTGCGCTTCATGAGGAGTGCCTCTAGTTATTGGTCTTGTGGCCGGCCCGCGAAGCGACCGGTGGGCGAAGTATCCAAACCTGAACCCAACGGTTCCTTAATCCTGAACGCCTCAGTTCAGGAACTCTGCAGGCGGGTCGGGGTCGGCGGCGCGCCGGAAGTGCCGCTTGGACATCGCGCTGACGGCCGCACGCGTGCAATCGCTGCCCCGCGGACGGAGAACGGCGATGGCGAAGGTGCTGGTCCTCTACTACTCGGCCTACGGCCATATCGAGCAGATGGCGAACGCCATGGCCGAAGGCGCGCGCGAGGCCGGTGCGCAGGTCGACGTCCGCCGCGTGCCCGAGCTCGTGCCCGAGGAGGTCGCGCGCAAGTCGCATTACAAGCTCGACCAGCCGGCGGCGATCGCGACGGTCGACGAGTTGCCCAACTACGACGCGATCGTGGTCGGTGTCGGCACGCGCTTCGGCCGCATGGCCTCGCAGATGGCGAACTTCCTCGACCAGTGCGGCGGCCTCTGGGCCCGCGGCGCGCTCAACGGCAAGGTCGGCAGCGCCTTCACGTGCACCGCGACGCAGCACGGCGGGCAGGAGACCACGCTGATGGCGATCCACACCAACCTGCTGCACTTCGGCATGGTGCTGACCGGCCTGCCGTACAGCTTCGAGGGGCAGATGCGGCTCGACGAGATCACGGGCGGCGCGCCCTACGGTGCGACCACCATCGCCGGTGGCGACGGCTCCCGTCAGCCCAGCGCGAACGAGCTCGACGGCGCGCGATTCCAGGGGCGGCTGGTGGCCGAGCTGGCGACGAAGCTCCACGGCTGACGTCGCCCCGCAGCCGCCGGGCGGGTCATGCGATGCGCGCCCGGCGGACGGGTGAGGCTTGTGGTTGGAGGCTCGATCCTCAGCCGGCCGCTGCTTACCCGCGGCGCGTCAAACCGTCGGCTTCGCGACCATCAGCCAGAAGATCGCGAGGAATGCCGCGAGCGCCGGCACGCCGAGCGCGATCCACAGGCGGAATACGCGCCAGTAGGCGGGCGGCAGCGGCGTGCCGGCATCCAGCGCGGTTCGCGCGAGGTCGCGCAGCCGCATCTGCAGCCACACGACCGGCAGCCAGCAGGCGAGCGCGAGCGCATACAGGCGGATGGACCATTTCAGCCAGCCCACGTGCAGCGGCAGGCCGAGCCGGTGCGCGAGCCAGGCGCCGGTGAGCGGCTGCAGGACGGCCGTCGTCGCGGTGAACAGCCAGTCACCGATCACGACCCATCGGGTCACCGCGGCGACGACGCGCACGTCGCGGCCCAGCGTCGTCACCAGCAGGTAAAACGCGGTGCCCACGCCGGTGCCGAACAGCACCGTCGCCGACAGCACATGCAGCGTCTTGACCAGCAGATAGTCGTTCACGGTCGGTCGAGGGCGTGGAGGAGGATGAGCGCGGCGAGGACCGGCACGTTCTTCAGCACGGGCCCGAACGGATGCAGCCAGAACGCCGGCAATGCGACCGTGATGATCGCGGTGTAGCCGAGGATCAGCGCGATCGCCCCGAGGTAGGCGAGGCGTCGGCTGTGCGGCCACAGCATCGCGAAGCCGAGCAGGAGGTCGAGCGCCGCGCCAGAGTAGAGCGCGAACATCGCGGCCGGTCCGTGCAGGCCAGCGTCATGAAGCAGGGCGAGGCTGCCCGCGACCGGATACAGCCCGAACGAAAGCAACGCGGTGACCACGAACACGAGGGCGAGCGAGAACCGCAGCAGCGGCAGTGCGTAGCGTAGCTGCGCGTCGCGACGCAGCGATCCGCGCGCGGCCGTGAGCACGAACGCGTCGACGGATCGCGGTGCGCGACCGATCAATGCGGCCAGCGCATCGGGCGGCGCGCAGTTGCCACGCTCGAGCATCGCGATCGTCTCCGCATCCACGAGCGAGCCGGGCAGGTGCGCCATCACGCGCGCCGACGCCCGAACCACCGGCATCGGCACCGGCAGCACGCGCAGCCGGCCGAGCCCGAGGCCGCGACGCAGCGCGTCGAGGTAGTCGCGCAACCGCTGGCACGTGGGCCCAGCGGCTTCGACCCGCGCTGGCGGCGACCGATGCTCGAGCGCGGCGACGATCGCGTCGACGACATCATCGAGATGCACGGGCGCCACGGCCTGCACGCCACCGCCCGGGAGCGGGACGATCGGCAGGGCGGCCAGGGCGAGGAACAGCCCGGCGCTCGTCCCCTGCGGCGCGAAGACGAGCGACGGCTGGATCACCGTCCCCTGCAACGGAAGCGCGAGCAGGTGTCGATCGGCCGCGCGCTTGCCGAGGTGGTAGGCGCTCGACGCCTCGTCGTCCGCGCCCAGTGCGGACACCTGCACGACGCGTGCAACGCGCGCCTCGACGCAGGCGTCGAACAGCGCGCGCGGCGTCGCTTCGTGCAAGGCGGCGAACGTCTGTCCGCGCGATTCCCGCAGCAGGCCGACCGCGTTGACGACCGCATCGATGCCGGCGAGCCGCGAGGTCCATGCGGACGCTTCCGTGTCACGCGCGAAGTCGACCGCCACCGGATCCAGCGCCGGCCAGCGCCGCCGCGCGGCCGCGACGTCGCGCACTGCGGGCACCGGCACGTGGCCGCGCGCGAGCAGCGCGTCGACCACCGCACTTCCGATGAAACCCGTCGCACCGGTGACCAGGACGCGCATGTCCGCTCCGTCGCCGGCGCATCCGGCGCGGCGACAGCGTAAGGCGTCCGCACACGCCCGATGTGCAGGCGGCTCAGCCGCCGCCCGCGTAGCCCTGCTGCCGCCAGGCCTCGAACACCGTCACCGCCACCGCATTGGAGAGGTTGAGCGACCGCACGCCGGGGCGCATCGGCAACCGCAGGCGTTGGGCCGCGGGCAGCGCGTCGAGCACGTCGTCCGGCAGCCCGCGCGTCTCCGGCCCGAACAGGAAGGCATCGCCGTCGCGGTAGTCGGGGGCATCGAAGCGCACCGTCCCCCGCGTGCTGAAGGCGAACACCCGCAGCGTGTCGCCGTGCATGTCGCGCAGGCGCGCGAGCGCGGCATCGAGATCGCGGTGCACCTTCACCGTCGCGTACTCGTGGTAATCGAGCCCCGCACGCTTGAGTTGCCGGTTGTCCATGTCGAAACCCAGCGGCTCGACCAAGTGCAACCGCGCGCCCGTGTTCGCGCACAGGCGGATCACGTTGCCGGTATTCGGTGGTATTTCGGGCTGGTAGAGGATCACGTCGAACATGGCGTGCATCGGGCGGGGTCGCGTCATTGTCGGCGCAGTGGCGATCGACGGGCAAAGTTTCCTGGCGAACCGACTACCCGCCGCCAATGAGCTGGCGTTGATCGTCGATGCGGGACTCGAGCGCTCTCCGGCCCGGAGGGCGGCGCACATGGATGTGCGCCGCATGCACCCGAGGCAGGAGCCGAGTGTGCATGCCGTTAACAACGCTGCAGGCGCGAGCGTTGCTCCACCTCGGGGAAGGCCTTTCTTTTGGTTATCTTTTCTTTGCGCCTCTGCAAAGAAAAGTAACTCGGGCGCGCAGCGCACGAAACGCTCTTAAAGGCTTCGCGATGCGCGATGCGCGATCCGCGCTTAAGCGCAGCCGCCCTGTGCGAGGCAGGCAGGCACGACGCCCCGTTACCACGGCAACACGTTCCCCTCGAAGTCGAAAAACCCACCCGACCGCGAACCATCCACCCCATCGATCACCCGCAACAACCCCCTCACCGAATCCTCCGGGGTCACCGGCGCCTGCGCTCCGCCCATCTCCGTCTGCACCCAGCCGGGGTGCAACGACACCACCGCGATTCCGCGCTCGGCGAGCGCCGCCGCGAGCAGCCGCGTGACCATGTTGAGCGCGGCCTTGCTGATGCAGTACGTCGGCGTGCCGAAGCGTTGCGCGTTCGCGATAGACCCGAGCTGCGACGTCATGTTGGCGACCTTTGCGCCGTCCGCGAGCAGCGGCGCCACCGCCTGGGTCAGGATGAACGGCCCCATCGCGTTGGTGCGGAAGCTGTCCTCGAGGTTCGCCGCGGGTACGCGCCCGAAGCGCTCGCCGGAGTGCAGCAGGCCCGCGTTGTTGATCAGCAGGTGCAGGCGCTCGTCGCCCAACACGAGCGGTAACTCGCGTGCGATCTCGGCCTCCGCCTTCGGGTCCATCACGTCGAGCGGCAGCACGTGCAGGCGGCCCGGATGCTCGCCGACGAGCCGGTTGAGATCGTGGGCCTTGCCCGGGTTGCGGGCGGTCGCCACCACGTGGTCGCCGCGGGCGAGCAGCTGCCGGACGTATTCGAGGCCGATCCCGCGGTTGGCGCCGGTGACCAGGACGTTTCGACGGGACATGGCGGGGTTCCGGAGGCGATGAAGCCTTCAGTCTAGGCCCGGCTCCCCGCCCCGGCGCGAAGGCGACCGGGACTTGTGGCCTACGGGCCCCGGCCCGGGGTCGGCTAGCATCGGCCGGCTGACCGGCGGGAGGCCGGTCCTTTTCCTGGGGAATCACCTGATGAAGCTCGCCACCACCCGTCGTCCGCGCGCCGCCGTGCTCGCCTTCGCCCTCGCGGCCGCCCTTGGCGGCGTCGCCGCGCCCGTGCTCGCCGCGCCCGCCGCCGGCACGTCGGTCGACATCCCGTACGAGTCGTTCACCCTGCCCAACGGCCTGCGCGTGCTCGTGCACACCGACCGCAAGGCGCCGATCGTCGCGGTCAACGTCTGGTACCACGTCGGCGCCAAGGACGAGCCCGCCGGCCGCACCGGCTTCGCGCACCTGTTCGAGCACCTGATGTTCCAGGCCAGCGAGAACCATCCCGGCGAGTACTTCGAGCCCTTCAAGCAGGTCGGCGTCACCGGCCAGAACGGCACCACCAACACGGACCGCACGAACTACTTCGAGAACGTGCCCACCACCGCGCTCGACACCGCGCTGTGGATGGAATCGGACCGCATGGGCCACCTCGTCGGTGCGATCGACCAGAAGGCGCTCGACGAGCAGCGCGGCGTCGTGCAGAACGAGAAGCGCCAGGGCGAGAACCAGCCCTACGGCCAGGTCTGGGACGTGCTGACGACCACGCTGTATCCGAAGTCGCATCCGTACCACCACGGCGTGATCGGCTCGATGAACGATCTCAACGCCGCGTCGCTCGACGACGTGAAGCAGTGGTTCCGCACCTGGTACGGCCCGAACAATGCCGTGCTCGTGCTCGCCGGCGACATCGACGTCGCCACCGCGAAGGAGAAGGTCGCCAAGTACTTCGGCCATATCCCGGCGAGCCCGACGATGGCGCAGCCGAAGGTCGACGTCGCCAAGCGCACGGACGACACGCGCTCCACGCTCACCGACAAGGTGCCGCAGTCGCGCGTCTATCGCGTCTGGAACGTGCCGCAATACGGCAGCGCCGAGCTCGACCACCTGAAGCTGCTCGCCAACGTGCTCGGCGGCGGTCGCTCCTCGCGCCTCGACACGCGCCTGGTGCACCAAGACAAGCTGGTCGACAACATCAGCGCCTTCGTGTCGGAGTCGCAGCTCGGCTCGAACTTCGGCATCGTCGCGACGGTGAAGCAGGGCGTCGACCCGGCGAAGGTCGAGGCGATCGTCGAGGAAGAACTCACGCGCCTGATCAACGAAGGCCCGACCGCGGCCGAGCTCGAGCGCACCCGCACCGTCGTGCGCGCCGGCTTCATCCGCGGCATCGAGCGCATCGGCGGCTTCGGCGGCAAGGCCGACGCGCTCGCCGAGTGCGCCGTCTACACCGGCGACCCGGGCTGCTTCCGCGAGTCGCTCGCCACCCTGTCGACGGCTACCGCCGCGCAGGTGCAGGCCGCCGGTCGCAACTGGCTCGACACCGGCAGCCACACGCTGGTCGTGGTGCCGGGCGCGCGCGTCGCACTGCCGGAAGAGCCGGCGGTCACGCCGTCGCCGTCCGTGCTGCCCAAGCCCGATCCGAAGTACACGACCACCGCCCCGGGCGTGGACCGCAGCACCGGCGTGCCGCTGCCGAAGTCCTTCCCGGAACTCAAGTTTCCCGCGCTGCAGCGCGCGAAGCTGAAGAACGGCACGACCGTCGTGCTCGCCGAGCGCCACGACATCCCGGTCGTGCAGATGAGCTACGAGTTCAAGGGCGGCTACGCGACCGACGCCGGCCGCAAGCCGGGCACCGCGAACTTCACCATGGGCATGCTCGACGAGGGGGCGGGCGACCGCAGCGCGCTCGAGTTCGGCGCCGAAGCCGAGCGCCTCGGCGCGATCCTCGGTGCGTCCGCCACGCTCGACGGCAGCAGCGCGTTCCTGTCGGCGCTGAAGGAGAACCTGGACCCGTCGCTGTCGCTGTATGGCGACATGCTGCGTCGTCCGCGCTTCGAGCCGTCCGAGATCGATCGCGTCAAGGCGACCTGGGTCGCGGGCATCAAGCAGGAGAAGGTGAACCCGGGTTCGGTCGCGCTCCGCGTGCTGCCGCCGCTGCTCTACGGCGCGGCGCATCCGTACGCGGCGCCGATGACCGGCACCGGCACCGAGGTGTCGGTGGCGTCGATCAACCGCGGCGACCTCGAGCGCTTCCAGCGTGACTGGATCCGCCCGGAGAACGCGACGCTGATCGTCGTGGGCGACACCACGCTCGCCGAGATCGTGCCGATGCTCGAGCGCCACTTCGGCGACTGGACCGGCCAGGGCCCGGCGCCCAAGCCGGTCGTGCCGGCGAAGGTCGCCAAGCCGTCGAAGTCGCGCGTCTACCTGATCGACCAGCCGGGCGCCGTGCAGGCGAACCTGTTCGTCGGCCAGCTGGTGCCGCCGACCACCGACCCGAACGCGATCAAGCTCGAATTCGCCAACGACGTCTTCGGCGGCGACTTCACCTCGCGCCTGAACATGAACCTGCGCGAGGACAAGCACTGGTCGTACGGCGCGCGCAGCCAGGTGGTCGGTGCGCTCGGCCCGCGACCGTGGCTCGCCATCGCCCCCGTGCAGATCGACAAGACCGCGCCGGCGCTCGCCGAGATGAAGCGCGAGATCGCCGAGTACGCGAGCGGCACGCGCGCCCCGGCGCAGGCCGAGGTCGACCGTATCCGCAACATCCAGACGCTCAGCCTGCCGGGCGCGTACGAAACCGCGTCGTCGGTGCTCAGCACCATCGGCGGCATCGTGCGTTACGGCCGTCCGGACGACTACGTCATGCGCCGCAAGGCCGAGATCATGTCGATGACGCCAGCGCAGGTGAAGGCCGCCGCGGCGACGCTCGATCCGAACGCGCTCACGTGGGTGGTGGTCGGCGACCTCAAGCAGACCGAGGCGCCGGTGCGCGCGCTGAACCTCGGTGAGGTCACCGTGATCGACGCCGACGGCACGCCGCAGGCCGCCGCGAAGAAGTAAGCCCCACGCGCCCGGACGCACGTCGTCCGGGCGCGGTTCCATTGCTGCGCCGCGGTCGTCCGACCGCGGTCATCCCGCTCCAACGGAGTTCTCCATGTCGCTCGCCCACGCACCCCGCATCGCCACGCTCGCGCTCGCCCTGGGCGTCGCCCTCGGCGGCGTCGCCGCGCCCGCCGTCGCCGCCCCGAAGGCCGACGCGGCCGCCGCCGGCGTCTCGATCCCGTACGAGGAATTCACGCTGCCGAACGGCCTGCGCGTGATCGTGCACACCGACCGCAAGGCGCCGATCGTCGCGATCAACCTCTGGTACCACGTGGGCAGCAAGAACGAATCGCCCGGCCGCACGGGCTTCGCGCACCTGTTCGAGCACCTGATGTTCAACGGCTCGGAGAACCATCGCGACGAGTTCTTCGGCCCGTTCGAGATGGTCGGCGCCACCGACCAGAACGGCACCACCAATTCCGACCGCACGAACTACTTCGAGAACGTGCCCACCACCGCGCTCGACACGGCGTTGTGGATGGAATCCGACCGCATGGGCCACCTGCTCGGCGCGATCGACCAGAAGACGCTCGACGAGCAGCGCGGCGTGGTGCAGAACGAGAAGCGGCAGGGCGAGAACCAGCCCTACGGCCGCCGCATCATCAGCAAGCTGATGGAAGCGATCTATCCGGAAGGCCATCCGTACAGCTGGTCGACCATCGGCTCGATGGCCGACCTCAACGCGGCCACGCTCGACGACGTCAAGACGTGGTTCAAGAGCTGGTACGGCCCGAACAATGCCGTGCTGGTGCTCGCCGGCGACATCGACGTCGCCACCGCGAAGCAGAAGGTCACCCGGTACTTCGGCGACATCCCGGCGACCGCGACGCTGCCGGACATGAAGACCAACATCCCCAAGCGCACGAAGGACACCCGCGAGACGGTGCCGGACCGCGTGCCGCAGGTGCGCATCCTGCGCGGCTGGCCGGTTGCCGAAGCGGGCACCCGCGACGCCACACTGCTGAGCCTGTTCGGCCACATCTTCGGCGGCAGCGCCACGTCGCGCCTCGATACGCGTCTGGCCTACGCCGACAAGCTGGTGGACAACGTGGGTGCGGGCCTGTGGCAGCAGGAAATCTCCGGCACCTTTACGCTGCAGGCGGACGTCAAGCAGGGCGTCGAACCCGCGAAGGTCGAGGCCGTCATCGACGAGGAGCTCAAGCGCCTGATCAACGAAGGCCCGACGGTCGCCGAACTCGAACAGGCCAAGACGTCGCTGCGCGCCGACTTCGTGCGCGGCATCGAGCGCATCGGTGGGTTCGGCGGCAAGTCGGACGCGCTCGCCGAGTGCGCGGTCTTCACCGGCAAGCCCGATTGCTACAAGGACGACTTGGCCATCCTGGCCGCCGCGACCCCGGCGCAGATTCGCGAGATCGGCCGCAAGTGGCTCGGCACCGGCTCGCACACGCTGCTGGTGCAGCCGAGCGAGACCCCGGCCTCGTCGATCCCCGAGCGCGTGGTCGCCGCACCCGCGAAGGCGCCGGCGCCGCTGCCCAAGGCGGATCCGAAGTTCCGCACCGTCAAGACCGACCTCGACCGCTCGACCGGCGTGCCGATGCCGAAGTCGTTCCCCGAGCTCAAGTTCCCGACGCCGCAGCTGGCGACGCTGTCCAACGGCATGACCGTCGCGCTCGTCGAGCGCCACGAAGTGCCGGTGGTGCAGATGTCGATGGAATTCCCGGGCGGCTACAGCGCCGACCTCGGCAAGAAGCTCGGCACCGCCAGCTTCGCGATGGGCATGCTCGACGAGGGCGCCGGCGACCTGGGTGCGCTGCAGCTCAAGGCGCGCAGCGAGGCACTGGGCGCCGAGATCGGCGCCAGCGCCGGCCTCGACCAGGCGACGATCGGCCTGTCGGCGCTGAAGGACAAGCTGCCCGAGTCGCTGGATCTGTACGCCGACGTCGTCCGCCGTCCGCGCTTCGACGCGGCCGAGATGGAGCGCGTTCGCGCGCAGTGGCTCGCCGGCATCAAGCAGGAGAAGGCACGTCCGCAGACCGCCGCGCTGCGCGTGCTGCCGCCGCTGCTGTACGGCGCGGGCCATCCCTATGCGATCCCGTTCACCGGAACCGGCACCGAAGACTCGATCAAGTCGCTCACGCGCGACGACCTCGTCGCCTTCCACCGCAACTGGCTGCAGCCCTCCAGCGCGCGCATCGTGATCGTGGGCGACACCACGCTCGCGCAGATCGTGCCGGAACTCGAGAAGCGCTTCGGCAACTGGACGACGCCGGCCGACGCGCCGAAGCTGCCCGCCGTCGCGACGGTGGACCGCCCGAAGGCCGGTCGCGTGTACCTCGTGAACCAGCCGGGTGCGATCCAGAGCAACGTGTACGTCGCGCAGCTCGTTGCACCGACGTCCGATCCGGCCACGATCGACTTCGACTTCGCCAACGGTGTGCTGGGCGGCGAGTTCTCCTCGCGCCTCAACATGAACCTGCGCGAGGACAAGCACTGGGCCTACGGCTCGTACAGCGGCGCGAGCAACACGCTCGGCCAGCGTCCGTGGATCGCGTCCGCGGCAGTGCAGAGCGACAAGACCGTCGAGTCGATCAAGGAGCTGCGCCGCGAGGTCGCGGAGTTCGCGAGCGGCACGAAGGCGCCCACGCAGCAGGAGGTCGACAAGATCCGCGCGACCAACACGCTGAGCCTGCCGGGTGCGTACGAGACGGGCTCGGCCGTACTGTCGCAGGTGGCGTCGAACCTGCGCTACGGCCGACCGATGGACTACATCGTGCAATTTGCAGAGCGCAACCGCGCGATGACCCCCGCGATCGTCACCGAGGCCGCCAAGCGCATCGATCCGAACGCGCTGACGTGGGTGGTGGTCGGCGACCTGCCGAAGATCGAGGCGGGCGTTCGCGCGCTCGGCCTCGGCGAGGTGCAGGTGGTCGATGCGGACGGCAAGCCCGCCGGCAAGTAAGCCGACGGGTCTGTGCGGTTCAGACGCGCGGGGCGACAATCCCCGCGCGTCTTTTTTTGGAGAAGCGGAATGGTCGATTCACGGCGTGTCGTTGCGGTGGGTCTCGCGCTCGCACTCGGCGGATGCACCTGGGTGCCCATGGAGAAGGGCGCCGACGCGGTCCGCGTGCTCGCGATGGGTGCGGCTACCCCGAGCTGCACGAAGCTCGGCGAGATCGAGGGGGACGTGGTCGACAAGGTCGCGCTCTACGAACGCAATGCCCTGCGCGTGCAGGAAGAGCTGGAGACGATGGCCCGCAACGAGGCGGTAGGCCTCGGCGCGAACACCGTCCAGCCGCTCGAGGCGCCGCGGGACGGGCGCCAGCGCTACACCGCCCTGCGCTGCCCGCGCTGAGCCCGGTGCCTGAACCCGCGGCCTGAACGGCTGCATGCGGCCCCGTACGGAAGCGTGCGCGTTAGTGCCGCCGGCGTTAAGCTAGCGTGTTCCCGTCCGTCCACGAGTCGCGCCCATGCTGTTCCAACACGTCGCCATCGCCGGCCTCGCGCACATCGATGCGCCGCGCCGCCTCACGACGGACGAGATCAACGCGCGGCTGCAGCCGACGCTCGACCGCCTCGGCATCAAGACCGACGTCATCAAGGACATCGCCGGCGTCGAAGCCCGTCGCCTGTGGGACGGCCCCATGCTCGCGTCGGACGCCGCCACGCTCGCCGCGGTGAAGGCGCTGGCCGATGCCGGCGTCGAGCCCGCGCGCATGGGCCTGCTGGTCAACACCTCCGTCAGCCGCGACTACCTGGAGCCGTCGACCGCGTCGATCGTCTCCGGCAACCTCGGCCTGCCCGACACCTGCCAGAACTTCGACGTCGCCAACGCCTGCCTCGCCTTCATCAACGGCATGGACATCGCCGCGCGCATGATCGAGCGCGGCGAGATCGACTACGCGCTGGTGGTCGACGGCGAGACGGCCGACCTCGCCTACGAGAAGACGATCGAACGCCTCACGCATGCCGACGTCACCGAGGAAGCGTTCCGCAACGAGCTGGCGACGCTGACGCTGGGCTCCGGCGCGGCGGCGATGGTGATGGCGCGCGCCGAGCTCGCGCCGGGCGCCCCGCGCTACCGCGGCGGCGTCACGCGCGCCGCCACCGAGTGGAACAAGCTCTGCCGCGGCAACCTCGACGGCATGGTCACCGACACCCGTCAGCTGCTGATCGAAGGCGTGAAGCTCGCGCAGAAGACCTTCATCGTCGCGCGCCAGAAGCTCGGCTGGGTCGCCGAGGAACTCGACGAATTCGTCGTGCACCAGGTCAGCAAGGTGCACACCGCCGCGTTCACCAAGGCGATGGGCATCGATCCGAAGAAGGTGCTGACCATCTTCGGCGAGCACGGCAACATCGGCCCCGCCTCGGTGCCGATCGTGCTGAGCAAGCTGCGCGAGATGGGCCGCTTGAAGAAGGGCTCGCGCGTCGCGCTGCTCGGCATCGGCTCGGGGCTCAACTGTTCGATGGCCGAAGTCGTCTGGTAAGCGCCGCCTGCGTGTCACCCGTGTTCCCCGCGGCCGCCTCGTGCGGCCGCGTGCACTGAAGGCCCCCGCATGAGCGCCATCGATCCCGCGACATTGCCCGACTACCCCTTCGCGCCGCAGCGGCTCGAAGTGCGCCCGGGCATCTCGATGTCCTACCTCGACGAAGGCCCGCGCGACGGCGAGGTGGTGGTGATGCTGCACGGCAATCCGTCGTGGAGCTACTACTGGCGCCACCTCGTGCTGGGCCTGCGCGACCGCTATCGCTGCATCGTGCCTGACCATGTCGGCATGGGCCTGTCGGACAAGCCCGACGACGGCGGCGGCATCCGCCCGCCGCGCACGCCGTCGACCGCGGCGGGCAGCTACGACTACACGCTGCAGTCGCGCGTGGACGACCTCGCCACGCTGCTCCGCCACCTCGTCATCGACGGCCCGGTGACGCTCGCCGTGCACGACTGGGGCGGCATGGTCGGCTTCGGCTGGGCGATCGCGCACATGCCGCAGGTGGTGCGTCTGGTGATCCTCAACACCGCGGCGTTCCCGCTGCCGAGCGCGAAGCCGATGCCGTGGCGGCTCTCGCTGGGCCGAGATTCGACGCCCGGTGCCTGGGCGATCCGGCGCTTCAACCTGTTCGCCCGCGGCGCCTCGCGCCTGGGCGTCTCGCGGCCGATGCCGCGCCCGGTGCGCGACGCGTACGACGCCCCGTACCACGGCTGGACCAACGCGATCTCCACGATCCGCTTCATGCAGGACATTCCGCTGCACGCGGGCGATCGTGCCTGGCCGCTGCTTGCGGACGTCGGTGCGCGCCTGCCCGAGTTCGCCGATCGACCCGCCTTCATCGGCTGGGGCCTGCGCGATTTCGTCTTCGACCGCCATTTCCTCGACGGCTTCCGTCGCGCGCTCCCGAACGCCGAGGTGCATGCGTTCGAGGATGCGAACCACTACGTGCTGGAAGACAAGCACGAGGTGCTGGTGCCGGCGATCCGCGCCTTCCTCGACGGGCATCCGGTCCCCGCAGGCCGCTGAGGCCACGATGTCGGGCTCGCCTGCGTCGCGAATGCGTCCGCACGCGCCAGCGGCGACAATGCGCGCATGACCGAGGCCTGCAACATCGCCGCCGCATTGCCACGCCTCGCCCGCGAGCGCGCGGGACAGGTGGCGATGCGGTGTCCCGGCACGCGCGGGCCAGACGGGCTCGCGCGTTACGACATCGAGCTGACCTACGGACAACTCGACGCGCGCAGCGACGCGATCGCGGCCGGCCTAGCGAAACGCGGCGTCGCGCGGGGCACCCGCACCGTGGTGATGGTGCGGCCGTCGCCCGAGTTCTTCCTGCTGATGTTCGCCCTGTTCAAGGCCGGCGCCGTACCCGTGCTGGTCGACCCCGGCATCGATCGACGCGCGCTGCGGCAATGCCTCGACGAGGCCGATGCCGAGGCCTTCATCGGCATCCCGCTCGCGCACGTGGCGCGACGCCTGCTCGGCTGGTCGAGGCGCGCGCGGTTGCGCATCACGACGGGTCGACGTGCGGTCCTCGCCGACGACACGCTGGCGCGCGTCGAAGCGGCCGGTGCCGGCGCCGGCGCGCAGCTCGCCGACACGCAGCCCGACGACATTGCCGCCATCCTGTTCACCAGCGGCTCCACCGGCGTGCCGAAGGGCGTCGTCTATCGCCACCGCCACTTCGTCGCGCAGGCCGCGATGCTGCGCGACGCGCTCGGCATCCGCGAAGGCGAGGTCGACTTCCCGACGTTTCCGCCGTTCGCGCTGTTCGGCCCGGCGCTCGGATTGACGTCGATCATTCCCGACATGGACGCGACGCGGCCGGCGAAGGCCGATCCGCGGCGCCTGCACGCGGCGATCGAGCGCTTCGGCGTGCAGCAGCTGTTCGGCTCGCCGGCGCTCATGCGTGTGCTCGCCGAGTCCGGCGCGCCGCTGCCGACGCTGCGCCGCGTCACGTCCGCCGGCGCGCCGGTCCCGGCCGACGTGGTCGCGCGGATGCGCGAACTGCTGCCGGACGAGGCGGGCTTCTACACGCCGTACGGGGCGACCGAGTGCCTGCCGGTCGCCGTGATCGAGAGCCGCGAACTGCAGGCCACGCGCGCCGCCACCGAGGCCGGGCAGGGCACGTGCGTCGGGCGTGCCGTCGCACCGAACGAGGTGCGGCTGATCCGCATCGACGATGCGCCGATCGAGGCGTGGTCCGACGACCTGCTCGTCGCGGCTGGGCAGGTTGGCGAGATCACCGTCGCCGGGCCGACGGCGACCGACACCTATTTCCGGCGCGACTCAGCGACGCGAAGCGCGAAGATCCGCGAGTCGCTCGCCGGCGGCGGCATGCGCATCGTGCATCGCATGGGCGACGTGGGCTGGTTCGATGCCGACGGTCGCCTCTGGTTCTGCGGGCGCAAGACGCAGCGTGTGGAAACGGCCGCGGGGCCCCTCTACACCGAGCAGGTCGAGCCGGTGTTCAACAGGCATCCGGACGTGCGCCGCAGCGCGTTGGTGGGCCTCGGTGCGACGGGGGCGCAGAGGCCGGTCCTCTGCGTGGAACTGGAGGCCCGCGTCGAGGCATCGCAGTGGCCGCGCATCGAGCGCGAACTGCGCGACATCGCGCAGGGCCACGTGCACCTCGCCGGCATCGCGACCTTCCTGCGTCATCCGTCTTTCCCGGTGGACATCCGCCACAACGCGAAGATCGGCCGCGAGACACTCGCGCACTGGGCCGCGAGCAAGGTCGCGTCATGAAGATCCTGGTGACCGGCGGCGGCGGTTTCCTCGGGCAGGCGCTGTGTCGCGGACTGCGCGCGCGCGGGCACGAGGTGGTCAGCTTCAATCGCGGGCATTACGCCGAACTCGAGGCCATCGGCGTCCAGCAGCGGCGTGGCGACCTCGCGCAGCGCGATGCCGTGCTCGACGCCGCGCGCGGCTGCGACGCCGTCTTCCACAACGCCGCGAAGGCCGGCGCGTGGAGCCGCGACCCGCGCGAGTTCCACGATGCGAACGTCGTGGGTACGCAACATGTCCTCGACGCCTGCCGTGAGCACGGCATCGGACGCCTCGTCTATACGTCGACCCCGAGCGTCACCCACCGCGCGACGCATCCCGTTGCCGGCCTCGGTGCGGACGAGGTGCCCTATGGCGACGACCTCAAGTCGCCGTACGCGCAGACCAAGAAGATCGCCGAGCAGCGCGTGCTGGCAGCCAACGGCGCGTCGCTCGCGGTAGTCGCGCTGCGGCCGCGGCTCATCTGGGGTCCCGGTGACAACCAGCTGCTGCCGCGCATCGTCGAGCGCGCGCGTGCCGGCCGCCTCAAGCTCGTCGGCGACGGCAGCAACGTCGTCGACACGACCTACATCGACAACGCGGCGGACGCGCACTTCGCCGCGTTCGAGCATCTCGCCCCGGGGACCGCCTGTGCAGGTCGCGCCTACTTCGTCAGCAACGGCGAGCCGCGATCGATGCGCGACACGCTCGCTGCGCTGCTGGACGCCGCCGGCGCGCCGCCGCCGTCCGGCTCCATTCCCTTCGGCGCCGCGTATGCGATCGGCGAAGTGGGCCCGCGCCATCCGTTGCAGGTCGACATCGGCCGGCAGATCGCGACGGTC
>NZ_BAAGAB020000029.1:0-32206 GCF_047159895.1 Lysobacter xanthus | reverse complement strand
GACCGCGTTCCGATGAGCTGGGCCGGCCTCCGCTTCACACTCGCCCGCGCCGCCGGCCTGCTGCGCCGCACCGGCACCAGCCTGCGCATGCGCGGCATTCCCGGCACGCTCGATCGCGTGCGCGACCACCTGCGTCCCCGCCCGGCCGCGCCCTCGCCTGCCCTCTACGCGCCCGCCGCCGACGCGCCCCTGCTGCTGCGCCCCTCGGACGTGCCACGCGCGAGCCTTGTCATTCCCGCCTACGGGCACCTCGAGTACACGCTCGCCTGCCTGCGCGCGCTGGCCGGGCATCCACCGTCGACGCCGCACGAGGTCATCGTGGTGGACGACGCGTCGCCCGACGAGTCGGCGGACGCACTCACCGGCATCGAAGGCCTGCGACTGCATCGCCGTGCCGTGAACGGCGGCTTCATCGCCGCATGCAACGACGGCGCCTCGATCGCCCGGGGCGACGTGCTGGTCTTCCTCAACAACGACACCGTGCCGCAGCCGGGCTGGCTGGAGGCGCTGCTGTCGACGTTCGAAACGCATCCGCGCACCGGCCTCGTCGGCGCGCAGCTGGTCTATCCCGACAGGAGGCTGCAGGAATCCGGCGGACTCGTCTTCCGCGACGGCAACGGCTGGAACTACGGACGCTTCGGCGATCCCGCGGATTCGCGCTATGCCTTCTGCAGGGAGGCCGACTACTGCTCGGGTGCCGCCATCGCGATCGGGCGCACGTTGTTCGCATCGCTGGGCGGGTTCGACACGCGGTACACGCCGGCGTATTACGAGGACACCGACCTCGCGTTCGCCGTGCGCGCGAAGGGGCTCGAGGTTCGCGTGCAACCGGCGTCGATGGTCGTGCACTGCGAGGGCGTCACGTCGGGCACCGACATCGCGCAGGGCACCAAGGCCTACCAGGCGATCAACCGCCTGAAGTTCGCGGAGAAGTGGGCAGGGGCGCTCGCCGCGCAGCCGGCGCCCGACGGGGATCCCGATGCCGCGGCACGCCCGAAGAAGCCGACGGTGCTGATCGTCGATGCGCTGACGCCCGATCCCACGCGCGACTCCGGCTCGCTGCGCCTGGTAAACCTGATGCGGCTGCTGATGGCCGAGGGCTTCCACGTCGTCTTCCTGCCCGCCAACCGCCGCGACGCCGGTGCCGCGACCGCCGCCCTGCAGGCGCTGGGCGTGGAGTGCTGGCATGCGCCGTGGGCCGAACGCGCGCCCGCCTGGCTGCGCCGGCACGGTGCACGGTTCGAAGCCGTGCTGCTGTGCCGCCATTACGTCGCGCGGGAGTTCCTGCCGCTGGTGAGGCGCCACGCGCCGCAGGCCCGCGTCGTCTTCGACACCGTCGACCTGCATTACCTGCGCGAGCAACGCGCCGCCGACACGCTGGGCGATGCGACCGCCGCACGCGCCGCTGCGCGCACGCGGGCGCTCGAGCTCGACGTGATCGCGCGCAGCGACGTGACGCTGGTGGTGAGTGGCGTCGAGCAGGAATTGCTGGGGCGCGAGGCACCGTCCGCACACGTCGAGATCGTGTCCAACGTGCACGAAGTCGCCGGTGCCGGCCGCCCGTTCGCGGAGCGTCGCGACCTCGTCTTCGTGGGCGGCTTCCGCCATCCGCCGAACGTCGACGCGGTGACGTGGTTCGTTCGCGAGGCGTGGCCGACGATCCATGCGGCACGGCCCGACATCGCCTTCCACTGCATCGGGGCCGACACGCCCGCCGAAATCGCCGCGCTCGCCGCCATCCCCGGTGTGCGCGTGCACGGCCACGTGCCCGACCTGGATCCGTTCATGGACGGCGTGCGCATCGCCGTCGCACCGCTGCGCTTCGGCGCGGGCGTGAAGGGCAAGGTGAACCTGAGCATGGCGCACGGGCAGCCGGTGGTCGCCACGGGCTGCGCGGTGGAAGGCATGCACCTGCGCGACGGCGAGGATGTGCTGGTCGCCGACACGCCGCAGGCATTCGCCGCGGCGGTCCTGCGCCTGTACGGGGACGAGGCGCTGTGGTCGCGGCTGGCGGCCAACGGGCTCGACAACGTGCGCCGGCACTTCTCGGCGGACGCCGCACGCGAGACGATGCTGCGCGCCCTGCGCGGCTGACTAGGCGCGCCGTGCCTGCTCGACGCCGGGCAGCGCCGCGAGCTTGCCGAGCACCATCGACAGCTGGCCGTAATCGGCGACCCGCAGTCGCAGGCGCAGGCGCACGCGCCCGCCGCCGGCCTCGTGCTCGGTATTGAGGCTCGACAGGCCGACGCCGTTCTGCGCGGTCACGTTGGTGACTTCCTTCAACAGCCACTTGCGGTCGACGGCCTGCAGTTCGACGTCGACCTCGTAGGCGCTGCCGCCCCGACGCCATTCCACCGGGAGCACGCGTTGTGGCTCGGCAGCGGCGAGGCGCGCGAAGGCCGCGCAGTCGGGGCGGTGCACGCTGACGCCGCGGGCGCGGGTGAGATAGCCGACGATCGCCTCGCCGGGCAGCGGCTGGCAGCAACGGGCGATTTGCACCAGCAGGTTGCCGACGCCTTCGACCGTGAATTCCGCCTCGCGCGCGGGGCGCGCGCGGCGCGCCGGCTGTGCCGCGGGCTCGGGCGTCGTGGAGTCTCGCTGCGCGCGCTCGTGCTCGAGGAGCACGCGCGCCACCTGGTGCGGGCCGACGTCGCCGAGCGCGACCAGCACGTGCAGGTCCTCGTCGGTGGCGGCGTGGAAGCGCTCGCGGGCGGGCGCCAGGTCGGCGCTGAGCAGCGACAGGCGCCGCAGTTCCTTCTCGAGCATCTCGCGACCGGCCTGCTCATTGCGTTCGCGGTCGAGCCGGTTGAACCACGTGCGCACCTTCTCGCGCGAGCGGCTGCTGGCGAGGAAGCCGTTCGATGCGACGAGCCAGTCGCGCCGCGGCTCCGACACCTTGCCCGTGAGGATCTCGACGTGGTCGCCACTGCGCAGCTTGTGGTCGAGCGGCACGATGCGGCCGTCCACCTTCGCGCCCCGGCAGCGGTGCCCGACGTCGGTATGGACGTGGTAGGCGAAGTCGAGCGGCGTCGCACCGGCGGGCAGGTCGACCACCTCGCCCTTCGGCGTGAGCACGTAGACGCGGTCCTCGACGAGTTCGCTGTCGAGTTCGCCCGCGAGCGCGCCCTCCTCGCCCGGCTGCTCCAGCAGGCGCCGCATCCAGGCGATCTTGCGTTCGAACGCGGCCGTGGCGGTCGCGCTCGCGCCGCCCGGGCCGCCGCCTTCCTTGTACTTCCAGTGCGCCGCGACGCCGAGCTCCGCCTGGCGGTGCATCTCGTGCGTGCGGATCTGCACCTCGAGCGTCTTGCCTTCGGGCCCGACCACCGCGGTGTGCAGCGAGCGGTAGTCGTTGCGCTTGGGGCGCGCGATGTAGTCGTCGAACTCGCTCGGGATCGGCACCCACGTCGCATGCACGACGCCGAGCACGGCATAGCAGGCCGCGAGGTCGTCGACGAGCACGCGCACGGCGCGCAGGTCGTAGAGCTCGCTGATCGGCACGCTCTTGCGCTGCATCTTTTTCCAGATGCTGTAGATGTGCTTCGGGCGCCCGGCCACGTCGGCCTGCACGCCCTGCGCGGCCAGCGCCTCACGCAGCACCGTCTTGACGTTCTCGATGTACGTCTCGCGCGCGACGCGTTTCTCGTCGAGCAACCGCGCGATCTGCTGGTAGGTCGCCGGCTCGAGGAAACGGAACGCGAGGTCCTCGAGCTCCCACTTGAGCTGCCAGATGCCGAGCCGGTTGGCGAGCGGCGCATGGATGTCGCGGGTGAGCGCGGCGAGCGCGCGGCGCTCTTCCTCCGGTAGCGATGCGGCGCCGCGCAAGCGCGCGAGCTGGCGCGCGAGCAGGATCGGCACGACGCGCAGGTCGCGCACCATCGCCAGCAGCAGCCGGCGCAGCCCTTCGCTGCCGCGATCGCCCGGATGTCGCGCGTGCAGCGTCCACACCGGTTCCGCGGCGCGTTGTCCGTCGACGAGCGCCAGCACCGCGGGAAACGCGGTCGCGAAGCCGGCCCCGAGCGATTCGGCGAGGCCCGGCCAGTCGAACAGCAGCGCCGCGGCGACCACTTCGCCATCGGCGCCCAGGGTCGCGAGGGCGGCGAGCGTCGCCTCGATGCGCGGCCAGGCGTCCGCGTCGATGGGCTGCGGCGCCACTGCGGCGAGCGCCTCGCGCAGCGACCGCCCGAGCGAGGCCGCCGCCGGATGGGCGAGCGCGTCGTCGAAGCCGTGCGTCGTCGGAGGCGGCGCGTTCATCGGGGAGCCGGAGGGGAGCGGTCTACACTAGCCGGCATCCGTCCGGAGGAACAGTTCATGGCCCTTGTCCGTTCGCGCGCGCTGGTGCTCGCCGTCGCCCTCGCCTGCACCGCTTTCGGCGCGATCGCCGCGCCGCCGATCCAGCAGCAGATGTCGCCGGAGGAGTTCAAGGCGTCCGGCCTCGACAAGCTGTCGGCCGACGAGCTCGCGCGCCTGAACACCTGGCTGGGCCGGACGATCGAGTCCGAGACGGCGAAGGCCGCGGTCGCCGCGAAGAAGAAGGTGGAGGACGACAACCGCGGCTTCTTCAGCTTCGGCTCGACCGACCCGATCAAGTCCACGATCGCGGGCGAATTCCGCGGTTTCGGCACCGGGCGCACGTACACGCTCGCCAACGGCCAGGTCTGGCGCCAGGTCGACGAGGCGAGCCTCGCCGGCGTGCGGCTGACCGATCCGCAGGTGACGATCTCGCCGAGCGTGATCGGCAATGCCTGGTACATGGCGGTCGGCAAGTACGGCACGCGCGCCAAGGTGATGCGCGTCAAGTAAGCGCGTTCAGCCGCCCAGCTGCGCGAGCCGCTGGGCGAGCTTCTTCGGCGACACGCCACCGCGTGCGCCGAGTTCCTGCGCGAACAGCGAGACGCGCAGTTCTTCCAGGTCCCAGCGCAGGGCGTCCCAGCCTGCGTGCTCGGGCGGGGCACCGAGGAGCGCCTGCACGAACGGGCGCAGCTCGAGCATCCGCGCCTGGTCGCGGGCGGGATCGCGCAGGGCGCGCTCGGCGCGCAGCGCGAGGGCCTTCAGGTAGCGCGGGTACTCACGCAGTGCGGCGGCCGGCACGTCGCGCAGGAAGCCCGGCGGCGTCAGCGCGGCGAGGTGCGCACGCATGTCGTCGAGGTTGCCGCTCGCCCAGCCCATCAGCGGCGACTCGAACTTCGCGCGTGCCTCGGCGACGGCGGTGAGGATCGCTTCGGCCTCGCGCAGGCGTGACGTCGCCTCCGGGAAGAGTCCCTTGGCGACCGTCTCGCGCCGTGCATCGAAGGCCTCGGGTGAACGGATCGCGTCGAGGCCTTCGGCGGCGAGCGCCTGGAACGCGCCTTCGACGAGATCGAGGCGCAGGCGGTCGCCCTCCTTGAGCGTGGCGGCCTCGCCGGTCCGCGGTGCGGAGGATTCGATGGCGGCGTACAGCAGGGCCGTCTTCGGCGACACCGGCAACTGCTTGCGCGCCTGGCGCATGCGGTCGCCGAGCGCAATGCGCAGCAGGCGACGCACGCCGGCCGGATGCGCCTGCTCCGCCTCGCTGCGCTGCGCGAAGACCTGCACCGACACCGATTCGCCGTCGTCGTGCAGCGCCGGGAAGGCGGGCACGCCGCCGACGCCGCGCACGGTGGTGGGCAGGGTCGTCGACGGAAACGCGACCAGCCCCTCCTGCGCGAGCCCGGTGGACGCCTTTTCGGCGAATGCATCCGCGGCGAGGGCGCCGAAGCGATCGCGCAGGTCGTCGAGGTCGCGCGATTCGGCGAGAACGCGTTTTCCGTCGCGATCGAGCAGGCGCAGGTTGATGCGAAGGTGCGGCTCGACCGTCGACTCGTCGAAGTCGGTGCCGGCGACCGCCGTGCCGGTCAGGCGCGACAGGAAGCGGGCGAGCGTGCCGGCGAACGTGTCGGGCTCGACCGGACCCCCGCCTTCCCATGCACCGTGCGCCTCGGCGAACGCCTTCGCGAAATCCGGCGCGGGGACGAAGTTGCGGCGCAGCGCCTTGGGCAGCGCACGGATGAACGCGGCGGCCTTGTCGGCGACGAAGCCCGGCGCGAGCCAGGAGAGCTGCGGCGCGTCCAGCGCATTCAGCAGGTGCAGCGGCACCGCGAGGGTCATGCCGTCGTCGGGTGCGCCGGGCTCGAAGCGGTACTTCACGGCGAGCTGCACGTCGCCCATCCGCAGGAAGGGCGGGAACCGCGATGCCGTGGTCGCCTCGCCGATCATCAGGTCGTCGAGCGACCACTCCAGGCCCGCCTTTTCGGCCGCCGGCAGCTTTCCGTACCAGGCGTCGAGCGCCTGCACGTTGTGCACATGCGCGGGAATGCGGTCGAGGTACCACTGCGCCATCCACTCCTCGTCGACGACCAGCCCGGCGCGGCGCTGCTTGGCCTCTTCGTCCTTCGCCTTCTGCAATGTCGCCAGGTTCTTCTTCAGGAAGACCGAGCGCGTGTTGATCTCGCCAGTGACGAGTGCGTCCCGCGCGAAGATCGCGCGGCTCTCCTCGGGGAACATCGCGCCGTAGTGGATCGGGCGCTTGGGCGCGAGGACGAGGCCGAACAGCGAGATCTGCTCGCTGCCGATCACCCGGCCCTGCGCGCGCGACCAGCGCGGATCGCTCTGCCGGCGGGACAGCAGGTGCGGAAGTTCATCGATCGCCCATTGCGGCTCGAACCCGGCATTGATCAGCGACCACACCCGCTCGGTGTCGAGCAGCGTCGCCGAGAGCACCCACGGCGGCGGCTTCCGCGCCAGCGGCGAGCCGGGGAAGATCTGGAACTTGCGGCCGCGCGGGCCGTCGTAGCCGCGGTCGGTGCGCTGCCCGAGCTGCGTCGGCAGGCCGGCAAGGATCGCGCGGTGCAGCTTCGTGTAGTGCGTCGCCGCGGCCTTGTCATCGCCGACGGCCGCCGCGGCGTCCTGGTGCGCGGGCCAGAGCTCGCCGGCCATGAGCTTGAGCTGGCGATGCAGCTCGCGCCATTCGCGCATGCGCAGGAAACCGAGGAAATTCTTCTCGCACCAGGACCGCAGCTTCGACTGCGTGAGGTCCGCATGCGCATCCTCGTACGCCTGCCAGAGCTTCAGGATGCCGACGAACTCCGAGCGCGGATCGGAGAACTGCAGGTGCGCGGCGTCGGCGGCACCCCGCTGGTCCGCGGGACGCTCGCGCGGGTCCTGGATGCCGAGGAACGCGGTGATCACCAGCAGGTCGCGCAGTACGCCATGGCCTTCGGCGGCGACGAGCATGCGCGAGAGCTTCACGTCGACCGGCAGCCGCGCCATCAGGCGGCCGATCGCGGTGAGCTTGCGCGTCTCGTCCACCGCGCCGAGCTCGGCGAGTTGCTGCCAGCCGTCGGCGATCGCGCGCGGGTCGGGCGGCTCGAGGAACGGGAACTCCTCGATCCGGCCGAGGCCGAGCGCGAGCATCCGCAGGATCACGCCGGCCAGCGCGGCGCGGCGGATCTCGGGGTCGGTGAACTCGGCGCGGGACCGGAAGTCGGCCTCGGAATACAGGCGATAGCACGTGCCTTCCGAGATGCGGCCGCAGCGGCCCATGCGCTGGTTCGCGCTGGCCTGGCTGACCGGTTCGATGTGCAGCCGGTCGAGCTTGGCGCGCGGGCTGTAGCGCTTGACCCGCGCGAGGCCCGGATCGACCACGTAACGGATGCGCGGCACCGTGAGCGAGGTCTCCGCGACATTGGTCGCGAGCACGATGCGCCGCTGCGGACCCGGATTGAAGACGCGGTCCTGGTCGCGCGTGGAGAGCCGCGCGTACAGCGGCAGCACTTCGGTGTGCCGGTACTTGCGGCGCTCGAGCGCCTGGTGCGCATCGCGGATCTCCCGCTCGCCGGGCAGAAAGATCAGCACGTCGCCGCGCGGGTCTTCCGAGGTGATCTCGTCGCAGGCTGCCGCGATCGCCTCGTTCACCGTGCGCGCGCCGTCGCGGTCGGCCTCGTCCGGCAGCGGGCCACGACGCGGGCCGGTCGAGGCGTTCGCCTCGCTGTCGCCCTCCAGCGGCCGGTAGCGCACCGAGACGGGATAGCCGCGCCCCTCGACGCTCACCACCGGCGCATCGTTGAAATGCGCGGCGAAGCGGGCCGTATCGATGGTCGCCGAGGTGATGATGACCTTGAGGTCGCGGCGGCGCTCGAGCAGCTGCTTGAGGTAGCCGAGCAGGAAGTCGATGTTGAGGCTGCGCTCGTGCGCCTCGTCGATCAGCAGCGTGTCGTACTTCGAAAGCCAGCGGTCGGACTGGATCTCGGCGAGGAGGATGCCGTCCGTCATGAACTTGATGACGGTGTCGTCGCCGACGTTGTCGGTGAAGCGCACCTGGTAGCCGACGGCGCCGCCCATCGGCACCTGCAGCTCCTCGGCGACGCGACGCGCCACCGCGCGCGCGGCGATCCGGCGCGGCTGCGTGCAGCCGATCAGGCCGGCCGCGCCGCGCCCGGCCGCGAGGCAGAGCTTCGGAATCTGCGTGGTCTTGCCCGAGCCCGTCTCGCCGGCGATCACCACGACCGGGTGTTCACGGATCAGCTCGACAATGCGCTCGGCCTCCGCGGCGATCGGGAGGTCGTCGACCACCGTCGCGGCCGGCAGGTTGCGCGCCCTCGCCTCGCGCTGCGCGACGGATGTGGCGAGCGCCGACTCGAACGCGGTCCGGCGCGCTTCATCGGCCGGTGCTTGGCTCCAGCGGCTCCACAGCCCATGCAGGCGGGCGCGATCGCGCGACATCGCCGCGTCCAGGCGACGGCGTCCGGCCTGGAGTTCGGGACCCGCTGCGATAGGGGATGTGGATCGGTTCAAGAGAAACGTTCGATTTCACCAGCACCGGCGAGGTGCCTATTGTCGCCGGTATCACCGCAAGACTTTGGGAGAAGGCAGATGCAGAACGGATCCGGTTTGGGCCAGACCGCCGCGGGCAACGGCGCCGCGCAGATGGCGGGCAGCATGCCGCAGGTGAACATCGGGATCGAAGAGGCCGATCGCAAGGCGATCGCGGAGGCGATGTCGCGCTTCCTCGCCGACAGCTTCACGCTCTACCTGAAGACCCACAACTTCCACTGGAACATCACCGGCCCGATGTTCAACACCCTGCATGTGATGTTCGAAACGCAGTACACGGAGCAGTGGGGCGCGCTGGACGACATCGCCGAGCGCATCCGCGCGCTGGGCTTCAACGCGCCGGGCTCGTACTCGGAGTTCATCCGCCTGTCGTCGCTGCCGGAGGAGCCGGGCCTGACCGAGACCGCCGACTGGCGCGAGATGGTGCGCCAGCTGACCGTGGGCAACGAAGCCGTCTGCCGCAGCGCGCGCCAGGTGGTGTCGATCGCCGCGCCGGCGGGCGACGACCCGACGGTCGGCCTGCTCGGGGAGCGCCTGCAGACCCACGAGAAGTACGCCTGGATGCTGCGTTCGCTGCTACAGTGAGCCGCGGCCGCTCGCCGAAGAAAAAGTCGCCCCGGACGCCTGGTACCAGCACTCAATCATGGCGGATCAAGAACTGCGCGTCCGGGGCGGCGACGCAAGAGTGCAGGGCTCGACCTGAACCTTCGCCCGTTGCTTCGGCGCAACGGGAATAAAAAAAAGGCCCCGGGAGACCGGGGCTTTTTCCTTCCTGACAGGGAAGTAGGCGCGCCCATCGCGTGGGCATGGGAAAATCCTACCTCCGCGCGCATTGCCGTTCCGTGCACGATCCGGCCGTTCAGGCGACGAGACTCATGCGTAGTCAGCAGCGGGAAAGGCTGCAGTCGGGATACGTTTATGTTCCGCGCGTTTCCGCGTCGGGACGTCGCATGCGCTGCAATACGGACGACGAATAATCCGACGCGGTCCGACGATCTACTCCGGTCGAACTCCTTCCCACTCGCCGCCATAGTCTCGTGGCGTCTCCTCCGAATCTCCGATGAGCCCAGCCCTCGACCTCCTCCACCGCATCTTCGGCCACACGGCGTTCCGCGGAGAGCAGGCGCAGATCGTCGAGCACGTCGCCCAGGGCGGCGACGCCCTCGTGCTGATGCCCACCGGTGGCGGCAAGTCGCTGTGCTACCAGATCCCCGCATTGCTGCGCGATGGCTGCGCGATCGTGGTCTCGCCGCTGATCGCGCTGATGCAGGACCAGGTGGAGGCGCTGCGGCAGGTGGGCGTGCGCGCTGCGTTCCTCAACTCGTCGCTCGACGCCGCAGGGGCGGCGGCGGTCGAGCGCGAATTCGTGGCCGGCGAGCTCGACCTGCTCTATGTCGCGCCGGAGCGCCTGCTGACGTCGCGCTTCCTGTCGCTGCTCGACCGGGTGAAGCCGGGCCTGTTCGCGATCGACGAGGCGCACTGCGTCTCGCAGTGGGGCCACGACTTCCGCCCGGAGTACCGCCAGCTCACCGTGCTGCACGAGCGCTGGCCCGACGTGCCGCGCATCGCACTCACCGCGACCGCCGACGCGCCCACGCGCCGCGAGATCGTCGAGCGGCTGGCACTGGAGGACGCGAAGCAGTTCGTCAGCTCGTTCGACCGCCCGAACATCCGCTACACGGTGGTCGCGAAGGACGGGGGCGGCACGCGCCAGTTGCTCGACTTCCTGACGCGGCACCCGGGCCAGAGCGGCATCGTCTACGCGATGAGCCGCAAGCGCGTGGAGTCCGTCGCCGAACAGCTCTGCAAGGCCGGCATGAAGGCCCTGCCCTACCACGCCGGCATGGACGCGGCCGTCCGCGCCGCGAACCAGCGCCGCTTCCTGCAGGAGGACGGCATCGTCATGGTCGCGACGATCGCCTTCGGCATGGGCATCGACAAGCCGGACGTGCGCTTCGTCGCGCACATCGACCTGCCCAAGTCGGTCGAGGGCTACTACCAGGAGACCGGGCGCGCCGGTCGCGACGGCGATGCCTCCGAGGCCTGGCTGAGCTACGGCCTCGGCGACGTGGTGAGCCTGCGCCAGATGATCGAGCAGGGCGACGCGCCCGCGGAGCGCAAGCAGCTCGAGCTGCGCAAGCTCGATGCCCTGCTGGGCTTCTGCGAGACCACCGCCTGCCGGCGCCAGGCGCTGCTGCGCTGGTTCGGCGAGGATCACAGCGGCGCCTGCGGCAATTGCGACAACTGCATCAGCCCGCCGCGCAGCTGGGACGGCACCGAGGCCGCGCGCATGGCGCTGTCGGCGATCTACCGCACCGGCCAGCGCTTCGGCGTCGGCCACCTCGTGGACGTGCTGCGCGGCACGAAGACGGAGAAGGTGCAGCAGTTCCACCACGAGGCGCTCGCCGTCTTCGGGGTCGGCAAGGGCTTCGACGACCGCCAGTGGCGCAGCGTGTTCCGGCAGATGGTCGCGGGCGGCCTGGTCGACGTGGACGTCGAGCATTTCGGCGCGTTGCGGCTGACCGAGGCCAGCCGGCCCGTGCTGAAGGGCGAGACGACGTTGCGCTTCCGCGAGGAGCCGGCCTCCGTGTCGCGACCGCGCCGCGACCGCCGCACCACCGAGGCCGAGGCCTTCGACCTCGACCCGGAGTCGCTCGCGCGCTTCCAGTCGCTGCGCGAGTGGCGCGCGCGCGTCGCGCGGGAGCAGAACGTCCCCGCCTACGTGATCTTCCACGACGCGACGCTGCGGGCGATCGCCGAGGCCGATCCCGCGGACCTCGAAGACCTCGCACGCGTGCCGGGCATCGGCACGACGAAGCTCGAGCGCTACGGCGAGGCGGTGCTGCAGCAGCTGTTCGACGCCGCTTAGGTTACGCACGCGGGAGCGCCCCCACAGGCCAGCGCTCGGACCGGACCGATCGGAACCGGCGGAGACCGCTCAGGCGGAGATGGCGTCCTCGCTCGGGCTGCTGCGCAGCAGCGCGGCGTCCGCGCCCAGCGCGACCGCGAAGCCGTTGAGGCCGATGTCCAGCACCAGTGCATCGCCCAGCACCGCGAGTTCCTGGTCCACCGTCCGGATGTAGCGCAGCCCGGCGGTCGCGAGCGCCGGCAGCCCGCGCGCGAAACGCGAAGGCACCACCACGAGCGCGCCGTCGGTGCGTCGGAACAGGTCGAGCTTCACGGAAGGCTCCTTCGGCGACGTCGGGACCGTACCCGGAACCGACCGGCGCGCCTATAGGGGCAAGCCCCCACGCCCCTGAACCGGGCGGGCGCCGCGACCGGGGGCGCCTGCCGCGCGACGGACGGCACCCGCCCGCGAGCTGAACGCTGGCGCGGGGTTGATCCGGATCAAGTCGCCCGACGGGCCCGGCCCGTAGCGTGTACGCCATGGGCATCAACGACTCCACCATCGACCGCAGCCTGCTCGAGCGCTACAACCGCCCGGGGCCGCGCTACACCTCCTACCCGACCGCGCCGCAGTTCCGGGAGCAGTTCGGCGAGGCGGACCTGCGCGAGGCGATCGCCGCCAGCAACGGCGACCCGATCCCGCGTCGCCTGTCGATCTACGTGCACGTGCCGTTCTGCGCCAGCCCGTGCTTCTACTGCGGCTGCAATCGCATCATCACCCGCGACAAGGCGCGCGGCGAGGTCTACCTGGCCCGGCTGTACCGGGAGATCGCGCTCGTCTCGCAGCTGTTCGACCGCGATCGCGAGGCGATCCAGCTGCACTTCGGCGGCGGCACGCCCAACTTCCTGTCGCCCGCGCAGCTCGGCGAGTGCGTGGAAACGCTGCAGCAGCACTTCCGCTTCTCGAACTCGAGCGAGCGCGACATCTCGATCGAGCTGGACCCGCGCTTCGTGACGCCGGCCGACGTGGCCGAGCTGGCCCGCAGCGGCTTCAACCGCGCGAGCCTCGGCGTGCAGGACTTCGATCCGGTCGTGCAGGTCGCGGTCAATCGCATCCAGAGCGTCGACGAGACGCGGGCCGTGGTCGACGCCTGCCGCGCGCACGGCTTCCGGTCGGTCAACATCGACCTGATCTACGGCCTGCCCAAGCAGTCGCCCTCCGGTTTCGCGCAGACGCTCGACCAGGTGCTCGCGATCCGCCCGGACCGCCTGGCCGTCTACAGCTATGCGCACCTGCCCGAGCTGTTCCGCCCGCAACGGCAGATCGAGGAGGCCGACCTGCCGACCGCGGACACCAAGCTCTCGCTGCTGGTGATGGCGATCCAGCGCCTCACTCGCGCCGGCTACGTCTACATCGGCATGGACCACTTCGCCCTGCCAGACGACGACCTCGCCACGGCGCAGGCGCGCGGCGGGCTGCATCGCAACTTCATGGGCTACACGACCCATGCCGACAGCGACCTCGTTGGCGTGGGCGTGAGCGCGATCAGCCACATCGGCGACACCTTCAGCCAGAACCCGCGCGACCTGCCGAGCTGGGAGATCGCGCTCGACGAAGGGCGGCTGCCCGTCTTCCGCGGCCTGCACCTGTCCGAGGACGACAACCTGCGCGCGGACCTGATCCAGGCGCTGATGTGCCAGGGCGAGGTGCCGGTGCATGCGCTGGAGCGCCGGTACGGCATCGAGTTCGGCCGGTACTTCGGGCCCTGCCTGGAGCGGCTCGCCCCGCTCGTCGCCGACGGCCTGGTGAAGCTCGACGGGGACCGCATCGTCGCGACCGCGCAGGGCCGGCTGCTCCTGCGTAATATCGCCATGTGCTTCGACGCCTATCTCGAAAAACCCGCCGATGTCGCCCGCCCGCGGTTCTCGCGCGCGATCTGAGGCCTGCGCCGCCTCGGGGGAGGCGGTGCTGAGCCGGACCGCGTTCCCGCGGCAGGACGCCCGCACGATCGCCGACGACGGCGACGCGCTGCATTTCTGTTCGACCTGCGCCTTCTCCGATGCCTGCCTGTCGCAGGGCATGGACAAGTCGTCGCTGATGGACCTGCACGTGCTCGTCGAGCATGTCGGGCCCTACGCGGCCGGCGAGCACCTGTTCCGCGAGGGCGACCGCTTCGAGGCGATCGCCGCGGTGCGCGCGGGCACGGTCAAGACGTACGTCATCGACCGCGACGGCCGCGAGCACGTGCTCGGCTTCCACCTGCCCGGCGAGGTCATTGGCCTCAACGGCATCGACAGCGACCGCTACCCGTGCAATGCCGTCGCGCTCGACACGGTGATGCTCTGCCGCTTCTCGTTCTCGCAGATGGAACTGCTCGCCACGCGCGTGCCGGGCCTGCAGCGGCAGCTGTTCCGGCTGATGAGCCGCGACATCGGCCGCGCGGCGCTGCTCGCCGGCGATTTCACCGCCGACCAGCGCATGGCCGCCTTCCTCATCGGGTTCTCGCGCCGCCTCGCCGCCCGCGGCTTCTCGCCGCACCGGTTCCAGCTGACGATGGCGCGGACCGACATCGCGAACTACCTGCGCCTTGCCCCGGAAACCGTGAGTCGCGTGCTCAAGCGCTTCCAGCAGGACGACCTGGTCGCGGTCGACCGTCGCGACCTCGAGCTGACCAACCCCCTCGCGCTGGAAGCGCTCGCCGCGCCCGTGCTGCGCGACTGACCTCGCCGCACGGGATCGCGTTCGACGGCCGCCGATGCGGCCGTCGTCGTCTGTGCGCACCGACGCGTTCACGTGCCCCGTCACGTTTCGCTCGCCGCGCTCGACCTGATTGATCTGGGTCAAGGTGGCCGGCGGGCCCAGCCACGAGCATGCGCTTCAACCGGAAGGGAGAAGTGACATGAGCAGCACCCGCAAGTTGTGGTTGGGACTTGCCGCCCTGCTCATCGCGTCGTTCTCGGTGCTTCTGTGGGCCGGCGGGGAGATCTTCCGCGCCGCTCCGCCGATCCCCGAACGCGTGGTGAGCGAAAGCGGCCAGACGCTTTATACGAAGGACGACATCCAGAAGGGCCGCCAGGTCTGGCAGTCGATGGGCGGCATGCAGCTGGGCTCGATCTGGGGCCACGGCGCGTACGTGGCGCCCGACTGGTCGGCCGACTGGCTGCATCGCGAGGCCGTCGCCGTGCTCGACCGCTGGGCGCAGGCCGAGGGCGCGAAGGCGTACGCCGACCTGTCCGCGGAGCGCCAGGCGGCGTTGCAGGCCCGCCTGCAGCCGATGATGCGCCGGAACACCTACGACGCCGCGACCGGCACGATCACCGTCACCGGCGATCGCGCACTCGCGTCGACGAACGTGGCCGCGCACTACGAGAGCCTGTTCGGCACCGACCCCGCCACGCACGCGTTGCGCGAGGCCTATGCCATGAAGGAAGGCACCGTGGCGAACGCCGAGGACCGGCGCGCGCTGACGGCGTTCTTCTGGTGGACGGCCTGGGCCGCGACCACCGAGCGCCAGGTCGCCGCCGACGCTCCCGCGGTGAAGGGCGGCCCGGTCGACCAGGTCGTCACCTACACCAACAACTGGCCGCACGAGCCGCTGGTCGGCAACAAGCCGGCGCCCGCGCTCTGGGGCTGGTCGGTGTTCAGCGTGATGTTCCTGATCGCCGGCATCGGCCTGCTCGGCTGGTGGCATGCGCGTTCGCACGAGGAGTCGCCCGGCCAGCTGCCGGCCACCGATCCGCTCGCGATGCTGCGCATCACCCCGTCGATGCGCGCGACCGCGAAGTACTTCTGGGTCGTGCTCGCGCTGTTCCTCACGCAGATCCTGATGGGCGCGATGACCGCGCACTTCCAGGTGGAAGGCCAGCAGGCCTACGGCTTCGACCTGTCGAGCATCCTGCCGTACTCGATCACGCGCACCTGGCACACGCAGCTCGCGGTGCTGTGGATCGCGGTGGCATGGCTCGGCACCGGCCTGTACATCGCGCCGGCGTTGAGCGGACATGAGCCGAGGTTCCAGCGGCTCGGCGTGAACTTCCTGTTCGTCTGCCTGCTCGTCATCGTGGTCGGGTCGTTCGCCGGCCAGTGGATGGCGGTGATGCAGAAGCTGGGCCTGAAGTACAACTTCTGGTTCGGCCACCAGGGCTGGGAATACGCCGACATGGGCCGCTTCTGGCAGGTCTTCCTGTTCATCGGCCTGATCCTGTGGCTCACGCTGGTCGGTCGCGCGCTGTGGCCCGTCCTGCGCTCCACGAAGGACGAGACGCGTCCGATCGTCGGCCTGCTGTTCCTCTCCACCGTCTGCATCGGCCTGTTCTTCGGCTCGGCGCTGATGTGGGGCGAGCACACGCACATCAGCGAAGTCGAATACTGGCGCTGGTGGCTGGTGCACCTGTGGGTGGAAGGCTTCTTCGAAGTGTTCGCCGCCGCGGTGATGAGCCTGATCTTCGTGAAGCTCGGCCTGGTGCGTGCGAAGCCGGCGGCGACGGCGGTGCTGTTCTCGACGGTGATCTTCCTCACCGGCGGCGTGCTCGGCACCCTGCACCACCTGTACTTCATCGGCACGCCGACCGCGGTGGTGGCGCTCGGTGCGAGCTTCTCGGCGCTGGAAGTGGTGCCGCTGGCCTTCATCGGCTTCGAGGCCTTCCACACGTACCGCATGGGCAAGGCCACGCCGTGGATGGCACGCTACAAGTGGATCATCATGTTCTTCGTGGCGGTCTGCTTCTGGAACCTGGTGGGTGCGGGCCTGTTCGGCTTCCTCATCAATCCGCCGCTGTCGCTGTACTACATGCAGGGCCTGAACCTCACGGCGCTGCACGGCCACACCGCGCTGTTCGGCGTGTACGGCATGCTCGGCCTCGGCCTGCTGCTGTTCTGCCTGCGCGGCCTGCGCGGCCAGATGGCGTGGAACCCGGCACCGCTGCGGGTCGCGTTCTGGTCGCTCAACATCGGCCTGGCGCTGATGTCGCTGCTGACGCTGCTGCCGATGGGTACCATGCAGCTCTTCGCCAGCATCGAGCACGGCTATGCCTATGCGCGCTCGGCGGAGTTCATGAACCGCCCGATCATGGACATGCTGGTGTGGATGCGCGTGCCCGGCGACACGATCTTCAGCGTCGGCGCCCTCGCCCTCGCCTGGTTCGTGCTGCGGCTGTGGGTGGCGCCGCGCCGCGAGACGGTCGCGGTGGGCGGTACCGAAGCCGCGCGTCGCTGAAGCATCGCAGGTGGTATCGAAGGGGGCGGCTCCGGCCGCCCCTTTTTTTGTGGCCGCCACGGGCGGTCTGATCTGGATCAAGGCCCCGCGCCCGTGCGGCGGGGACACTGGCGTCATGGACATGCCGACCGTTTCCGCCGTTCCCGTCGCCTCGCCACGCCGTCTGCTGCTGGCGCCGCACCGCCTGCTGTTCTTCGTGGGCGCGACCAACGTCCTGCTCGCCATGGCCTGGTGGGCGACGTGGCTGGTGGCGGCGCGCGCCGGCGCCATGATGCCGGAGAGGACGCCGTACGCCGGCTGGCTGCATGCCTTCGTCATGCAGTACCAGATGCTCCCGAGCTTCATCTTCGGCTTCCTGCTCACCACCTTCCCGAAGTGGATGGGCCAGCCGGAGTTCGAGCGCTGGCGCTACGCGCCGGTGGGGCTCGGCCTGTTCGGGGGACAGGTCGCGACGCTGCTGGGGGCGATGGGCTGGAACGCCGGCATCGTGGTCGGCCTGATCATGACGCTCGCGGGCTGGGCGGCCGGCCTCGCGACGCTCGCGCCGCTGCTCTGGCGTGAGACGGGCACCACGTGGCATGCGCGCTCGTGCTTCGCCGCGCTCTCTCTGGGTTTAGTCGGCCTCCTCGGCTGGACGGCGTTCGTGCTCGGGCTCGCGGGGCCGCAGTGGGCGTTCGCCAGCATCAAGATCGGCTCGTTCGCGCTTCTGCTGCCGCTGTACTGGACGGTGGCGCACCGCATGTTCCCGTTCTTCGCGGCCAACGCCGTGCCCGGCTATACGCCCTGGCGGCCCCTGTGGTTGCTGGCGGCCGCGTGGCCCCTGCTGCTCGCGCACCTCGGCCTCGAGCTGGCGTACGCCTACGGCGCGCTGTGGGTGGTCGACCTGCCGCTGCTCGCACTCGCCGCCCGGATGCTGGCCAAGTGGTGGCCGCGCGGCCCGCGGCCGGCGCTGCTGACCGTACTGTTCGCCGGGTTCGCCTGGCTGCCCATCGCGTTCGCGCTCTACGCGACGCAGAGCCTCGTCTATGCGACGACGGGACACTTCACGCTCGGCCGCGCACCCGCGCATGCGCTCTTCGTCGGGTTCTTCGGAACGCTGCTGGTGGCGATGGTGACGCGCGTGACGCAGGGCCATTCGGGCCGCCCGCTCGCGCTGCCGCGCGCGGCGGGCTACGCCTTCGTCGCCATCAATCTCGTGGCCCTGCTGCGCGTCGGTGCGGAGCTCAGCCCCGACCCGGGCCTGTGGCAGGCCATTGCCGCGGTCGGCTGGCTGCTCGCGCTCGGCCCGTGGATCGCCCGCATCGGCCGCATCTACCTGACGCCCCGCGTCGACGGCCGGCCCGGCTGAGGACTGTTCGATGATCGAGTTCTACCCCCAGATCAAGGCCGTGCACATCGCGATGGTCATCGCGAGCGGCCTGCTGTTCGCTCTGCGCGGCGCGGGCGTCCTCGGTGGCCAGCGATGGCCCATGGCGCTGCCCGTGAAACTTCTGAGCTACAGCATCGACACGACACTGCTCACGGCGGCGCTCATGCTGTTCACCATCCTGCCCGACGGCCTCTTCGCGAACGGGTGGCTGGCCACGAAGATCGCCCTGCTCGTCGTCTACATCGTGCTCGGCACCGTCGCGCTCAAGCGCGGCCGCACGCCGCGTGCGCGCGCGATCGGCTACGTGCTGGCGCTCGCGACGTTCGCCTTCATGGTGACGATCGCGCGTGCGCACCACCCGCTCGGATTCATCCACCTGATGGCGGCCTGAGCATGAGCGCGCTGATCGACGACCTGCCGCCGGAGGATCCGCGCATCGAAGCCGAGCGCCGCACGCTCGATGCCTGCTTCCTCGGGCCTTATGGCGAGAACGACACGCTGCTCGAGAAGCTCGTCGTCGAGTTCCTGCGCGACCACGTCTACTGGCGCCGCAACTTCCATCCCGAGGATCCGCCGGCGATCCCGACGCACGCGGCCGCGCATCCCGACTACCGCGCCTTCGAGGCGCGCATGCGACGCGAACTGCATGCGCTGTCGGCCTCGCTCAAGCAGTCCGTGCCGTTCCACAGCCCGCGCTACATCGGACACATGGCGTCCGACCTGCTGCTGCCTGGCCTGGCCGCGCAGATCCTCACCCTGCCCTACAACCCGAACAACGTCAGCGAGGAGGCCGCACCGGTCACCGTCGACCTCGAAGTGCGCGTCGGGCTGCAGCTCGCGCGGATGTTCGGCTTCGTCGACGACCCGCTGCGTGCCGACTGTGCGTTCGGCCACCTCACGTCCGGCGGAACGCTGGCGAACTACCAGGCGCTGCGGCTGTCGCTCGCGCTGAAGGCGTTCCCCGTCGCGCTTCGCACGGCGGGCGTGCCGGATATCGACGTGCCCGCCGACGACTGGGCGGCGTTCAACCTCGCACCGGCGGACGGGATCGCGCTGTTTGAGCGCTGGACCGCCTGGCTCGCGGCGCAACCGGTCGCCGAGCGCGCGGACTGGCAGCGCCGCGTGGAGGCGCAACGCCTGGAGCAGCTCGGCCTCGTCGACTTCTTCGCCGCGCATCCCGGCCTCTGCCCCCCGGTGGTGCTCGCGCCGGTCACCGCGCACTACTCCTGGAGCAAGGGCATGAAGCTGCTCGGCCTCGGCCGTGCGCAGCTGCTCGAAGTGCCCGAGCGCGGCATGCGCATGGATCCGGACGCCCTCGCCCGCGTGGTCGCCCGTTGCGAGGCGGCGCGCCAGCCGGTGCTGCTGGCGGTCGGCGTGCTCGGCACCACCGAGTACGGCACGATCGATCCGATCGACCGCATCGCCGACGTGCGCGACGACGCGGCGGCGCGCGGCTTCGGCTTCGCGGTGCATGTCGACGCGGCGTGGGGCGGCTACCTCGCCACCCTGTTCCGCAACGCGGACGGCAGCCTGCGCCCGTTCACCGACGTCGCGGCAGGCAATGCGCAGTTCCCGCGCCCGGCGGTGTACGACGCGTTTGCGGCACTGTCGCGCACCGATTCGATCACCGTCGATCCGCACAAGCTCGGCTACCTGCCCTACGGTGCCGGCGCCTTCGTCTGCCGCGACCAGCGCGCCGTGCCGCTGCTCGCCGAGCGTGCCGATTACGTCTTCCACGGCGAGGCCGCGGGCGACTACTTCGCGCGCCATCGCCGGCTCGGCCAGGTGATCCCGGAAGGCTCCAAGTCGGGCGCCGCGGCGGCCGCCGTCTACGTCACCCATCGCGTGCTGCCGCTCGACCATGCGCACTTCGGCGCGCTTCCGCGGCAGACGATCCGCGCGACCGAGCATTTCGTCGCGCGGCTGCGCGAGTTCTCGCAGCGGGTGGCGGGCGTCGCGCACGTCACTGTCCCGTTCCTGCCGGACAGCAACCTCGTCTGCCTCGCCATCAACCCGGCCGGCAACCGCGACGTCGCGCAGGCGAACGCCTTCGTCCGCCGCCTGCACGACGACCTGCGGTGCGACCCGTCGCGGCCGCTGCAGATGCGCCAGTTCTTCGGATCGATCACCACGCTGCGCGCCGACTCGATCGGGCCGGAGGCACTCGAGGCGCTGTGCGCGCGGCTGCAGCTCGATCCGGCCACGTGCGGCGACGGTGCGGATCGCGACCGCCTGACCATCCTGCGCCATACGCTGATGAACCCGTATCTGCTCGACGTCGAGAACGGCATCAGCTACATCGACCTCTACCTGGACTACCTCGCCGCACGCCTGCGCCTGCTGTTGCTAACCTGAGGCCCGTGGACCCGGGGGAGTCCGATGTCCGAGCGCCTGCCCAAGCCCGCCGCCGAACCGCGCCTGCCGCGGTGGCGAGCCGCGCTCGTCGTGCCGCCGGCCTGCCAGGGCGAGCGCGACCGGGTGGTGCGGGCCCGGGTGCGCGCGCTGGCGCCGGTGATCGCGGCGCTGACGGCCGGGTGGATCCTGCTCGACGGCATGGCGCTGTCGCTCGCCGACGTGCTCCCGATCGCCCTGCTGCGCCTGCTGCTGGCGGGCGCCCTGCTGGCCCTGTCGCGGCTGCCCGATCGCACGTCGGGCGCGGGGATGCTGCGGGCCTTCGTCTGGTTGCAGGCGATCGGCTTCGGCGTGCTGCAGCAGGTGTTCGTCCACGACCACATCGCCGCGCTCGACATCGGCTACGGGCTGTTCCCGTTCGCGGTGGCGGCGCAGCTGGCCCTGTTCCCTGCGCCGTGGACGCACGTCCTGCGGATGGCGGTGGCGCCCGCGGCGATGCTTACGCTCGCGGAGATGACGAACGACCGTCGCTTCGACGTCTTCGCCCACAACGATGTCTGGCTGCTCGCGCTGCTCATCGCCGTGGCGGCGTGGACCGCGCACGCGCAACTCCAGTTGCTCGCGAGCCTGCTCGGCGCGCGACGCGAGGCCTCGCAGGACGCGCTCACCGGGCTCGCCAACCGTCGCCAGGCCGACGCCCGGCTCGCCGCCGAGCACGCGCGATGCGAGCGGCATCGGGAGCCGCTGTCGGTGCTGATGGGCGACCTCGACCTCTTCAAGCGCATCAACGATCGCCATGGACACGCCGTCGGCGATCTGGTGCTGTCGGCGACGGCCGACGCGATCGCCGCCGAACTGCGGGCGAGCGACCTCGGCGCGCGCTACGGCGGCGAGGAATTCCTCGTGCTGCTGCCCGAAGCCGCGGCGTCGGACGCGCTCGCGGTGGCCGAGCGCATCCGTGCCCGCGTCGCCGCGCTGCGCATCGAAGCCGGCACGGCCCCGATCCGCGTCACCATCAGCCTCGGCGTCGCCCAGCTCGTGCCCGGCGAAAGCATCGAATCGCTGCTGGCGCGGGCCGACGGCGCGCTCTATCGCGCGAAAAGCGAAGGCCGGGACCGCTGCGTCGTGGACGCAGCCGGCATCCCGGCCTGACACCTCGACGGCGGCGCCTCCCCGGCACCGCCGTCGCCTCCCGCTCAGTTCGCCAGCGCGCGCGGCGCGGGCGTCCACTCCACCTGCAGCCACACCTTGGTGCTGTCGCGCGCGATGCGCTCGTCGCGGTAATCCGCCGCCTTGATCAGTCCCTTGAACGTCTTCGAGAACGGCACGGCGAGCGATGCGTCCAGTTCCTGCCCGTACTTCGCGCTGCCACGGTCCGCGCGATAGTCGTGCGCGACCACGGCCCACTCGAGCGCACCGGCCTTGCGTGACTTGGCGAACGTGCCGCCTGCGCCGACGTAGCGATCCTCGAGGCCGCCCGGAGGCGTCGTGGTCAGGCGATCGGCCCAGCCGTTGAAGCCGTGCAGCGAGGCGAGCGGCGTCTGCAGCGCATGCACGCCGTTGCCGCCGAGGTGCTCCCAGCCCGCGCGCAAGGTGACGGCCTTGACGGCGACGGTCGGCTCGATCAGCCAGTACGCATGCGAGAACGAGAGCGGATTGTCCGCGTAGTCGCGCTGGCGCGCGGCTTCGAGCGTCAGGCCGAACGGCTGCGATGCGCCGGGCACGCGCGCATAGCGCGCGCCGAAGGTGGCGCTCGACGCCGAGCGCACGTCGCGATCCTCGTGCAGGTAGGCATAACCGGTCACGCGGTTGGCGCCGCGCGCCCAGGCCGCATTGAACGCATGCGTCGACAGCGCGCGCTCGCGGGCCAGCGGATCGACCGCATGGTCGCCGGCGGTGCGGTGCACGCGATCGAGGAAGGCGTAGCGCACCGTGGTCTCCTTCGACGGCGCCCACTGCAGGGCGACCGCGTCGAAGGTCTGCTCGTTCTGGCGCCACCCGGAATTGCCGATCCAGCGCTGGTTGTCGAATTGCAGGCGCTGTCGGCCGACCGTCGCCGAGAACGTGCCCGGATGCCAGCGCAGCCACGCCTGGTTGAGTTCGGCGCCCTGCGGGTCGGTCACCGTCGGGAACACCGTCCGGCGGTTGGCGCCGCTGTTGAAGTCGTCGGTGAGGTCGGCGACGCCCTCGCCTTCGACGAAGCCCTCCCACGTCGGGGAGAACTGCGCGCGCAGCGCGGCGCGCGCGCGCAACGTCAGCGCATTGGCGTCGCGCCCAAAGGCGGCGTCGTCGACGGACTCGTAGCGCAGGCGCGCACCCGTCTCGAACGTATAGGTGGGCTGCGCGAGCGCGGGTGCCGCGATCGAGAGCAGCAGGCAGGTGGTGAGCAGACGGCGTTTCATCGGTAGGTCCCCTTTGTGAGGCCGACAGATTCGCGGCCGCCGCGCACGGCCGCATTGATCCGTGTCAATTCCGATGCGACCGACGGGCCTTCGCCGTTCATCTGTTCGAACGATTCCGGTCGTCCACTTGATCCAGATCAGAGTGGCGGCCCTCACGCGTCCCTAACGTACGCATCAACCCGTCAACACCAAACCAGCGGAGTCAACCGTGAAGAAGTCGATGATGTTCCTCGCCCTGGGCTTTGCCCTCGGCATGACGCCCACCGCGTTCGCGCAGCACGACCAGCATGCGCAATCCACCAACGTCGCGCCCGTGGCCGACGTCGTGTTCACCCTGCGCAGCGAGATCGCCGACGGCAAGCTCGTCTTCATCGGCGACGCCGGTGCGATCAAGGGCCAGGTCAACCCCGACCTGAAGGTGCCGGAAGGCAAGGTCGTGCAGATCAACTTCGTGAACGGCGACGGTGCGCTGCACGACATCTCGGTGCCGGACTTCGGCGCGAAGTCGGACCAGCTCTCCGACAAGGGCGCGTCCACGACGATCGTGTTCCGCACCACCAAGTCGGGCACGTTCGAGTATTTCTGCTCGCTCCCGGGCCACAAGGCGGCGGGCATGGTCGGCAAGCTGATCGTCGGCAACACCGCCGCCGCCACCAGCACGGCCACCGAGATCTCCAAGGACCCGACGCAGGTCGGCACGCCGGTCGGCAAGCGCGCACCGCAGAACAGCGAGATCAGCATCGTCACGAAGGAGATCGACGGCCGCCTCGCCGACGGCAGCACCTACCGGTACTGGACGTTCGACAACACCGTGCCGGGCCCGCTGCTGCGCATCCGCAAGGGCGACACCGTGAAGGTGAACCTGTCGAACGCGCCGGACAGCGTCAACATCCACTCGATCGACTTCCATGCCGTCACCGGCCCCGGCGGCGGCGCGGCGGTCACCCAGGTGGCGCCCGGCCAGACCAAGAGCTTCACGTTCAAGGCCATCAACCCGGGCCTGTACGTCTACCACTGCGCCACGCCGATGGTCGCGCACCATATCTCCAACGGCATGTACGGCATGATCCTCGTCGAGCCCGAAGGCGGCCTGTCGAAGGTCGACCGCGAGTTCTACGTCATGCAGGGCGAGATCTACACCGCGCAGAAGCACGGCACGCAGGGCAAGCAGGAGTTCTCGCTCGACAAGCTGCTCGACGAGAAGCCCGAGCACATCGTGATGAACGGCGCGATGGGTGCGCTCACGGCGACGCACCGCATGGAAGCGAAGGTCGGCGAGACCGTGCGCATCTTCTTCGGCGTCGGCGGCCCGAACCTGACCTCGAGCTTCCACGTGATTGGCGAGGTCTTCGACCGCGTCTACAACCTGGCCGCCCTCGAGACGCCGCCGCTGCGCGACGTGCAGACGACGCTGGTGCCGCCGGGCGGCGCGACGATGGTCGAGTTCAAGGTCGACTACCCGGGCAAGTACATCCTCGTCGACCACGCGCTCTCGCGCCTGGAGAAGGGCAACGTCGGCTTCCTGCACGTGGTCGGCGACAAGGACGACAGCGTGTTCAAGACCGACCAGGCGATGGATCCGAAGTCGGGCCACTAAGCCCTGCCGCACCGTCGAAGGCCACGTCCCGGACGTGGCCTTCTTCGTTTCTGAATCGATGGAAACCACGCGGCGCGCCCGCGTCCCATCTGATCCAGATCAAAGAACCGGTGAAACCGCAGGCGCAGAATTTACGTACAGCCTCCAGCCAACCCCTACCGAAACCGGAGTTCCGCCATGTCCCGTATCAATGTCGTCGGCCTGCTCGCCCTCGCCGGCCTCGCCACCCTCGCCAACCCGGCCCAGGCCGCCGCGTGCTCGGCCACCGTCGAGGCCAACGACGCGATGCAGTTCAACACCAAGTCGATCGACGTGCCGAAGTCCTGCAAGGCCTTCACCGTCACGCTGAAGCACACCGGCAAGCTCCCGGTCACCGCGATGGGCCACAACTTCGTGGTCGCCAGCGCGGCCGACGCCGCCGCCGTCGCCACCGACGGCATGAAGGCCGGCGCGGGCGCCAACTACGTCAAGGCGGGCGATGCGCGCGTCGTGGCGTCCAGCAAGCTCGTCGGCGGCGGCCAGTCCACCACGGTGAGCATCCCGGTCGCGAAGCTCAAGGCCGGCACGCCGTACGCCTTCATGTGCACGTTCCCGGGCCACTCGTCGATCATGCGCGGCACCCTGGCCGTCAAGTAAGCGGTTCCGGTCCGGTTTCGCCCGCGACCGGGGAGATGCCCCGGCGCCGGTGGACCGGACCTCCCCTGAAGAACGCCCGCAGCGATGCGGGCGTTTTTTATTGCGCGTCGTACGTGTGCGAACGCCGGATCGCGCTCGAGTGCGAGCGCACGGGCCTCGCCTCGAGAACCGCCTATGGAAAAAGCCCGCATCTCTGCGGGCTTTCGAGGACATCGCATACCGCCGGCGTCGTCCGCTTCAGCGCAGGGCGAGCGTCCGTCCCTGCAGCACCGGCCGGCCGTCCACCAGTTCGGTCCAGACGACATGCAGTCCGTCCGCATCGATCGCCATCCGCGGCATGCCGGTTCCGCGCCCGCGGCCCGCCAGCGTCGCGATGCGCACCGGCGCGCCCGCGCGGCCGGTATCGATGGACGCGGTCGCCAGCCACAGCGACTGCGCACTCGCATCCTCCCGGAGCCAGGCCACGGCCGCGCGGTCGCCCTGCACCGCGATCTCGACGCGACCGAGCACGGCATCGCCGCGATCGAGCGTCGTCGCCGCGGAGAACGATTTACCGGCGTCCCGACTCGTCGCCAGGCGCACTTCCGAGGAACCGTCGGCGGCCGTGTACCACGCCGCCGCCATGCGCACACCGCTCGCGGCGGCGCCCGGGCCGTTCACCGGGCAGGCCGGCATCCGCCAGCCGTCGTCCGCAACGGCGGACGGGGTCGACCAACGACCGTTCTCGAGCCGCGTCGCCCTGATGTCGCGGACTTCGGTTTCGCTGCGGTCGCGGTAGACGAGCACCGGGCCCCGCGAGGTGGCCGCAATGTCGGTATGGCAGCAGTCGCAGACGCGCGCGTCGAGCACCGCTTCGCCGGCACGCTGCAGCCGCGCATCGAACGTGGCCGCGCGCAGCATCTGCGCGCCGTCGCCGTGGCCGTGGCCGCCCGACTTCGCACGGCCGTCGAGCCAGGCGACGCCGATACGGTCGCGGCCGGCATCCCAGGTCGAGGCGAAGCCGTGCTCGGTGGGCGTGCCGTCCGTGTTCACCGGCACCGCGGCCGACCACGTGGCCCCGCCGTCCGGCGAGCGCGTGAGCACCACGTCCCGTGCATGTCCGCCACCTGCACCCTTGCGCAGCCAGAGCAGCCACACGGCGCCGTCGCGCGTCTGGCGCAGGCGCGGCGTGTCGACGGCGTTGCCGAAGCCGTCCGAAGTCGCGACCGTCACCGGCGCGCTCCAGCGACCGCCGCGCGAGCGCGAGAACCGCAGGCGCTGCGCCGCGCCCTGGCCGTCGACCCAGGCCATCAGCATCGAGCCGTCGGGGGCTGTCGCGAGGTCGACCTGCATGCCGTCCCGCGTGGGTAGCGCCCAGGCGGTGGCGGTCGGTACGGCGCGCGGCGGCGTCGCCGGTGCGGCGCCGGGCAGCAGGGCCACGCCGATCGCACCGAGGATCGCGAGCGGCAGCACGCGCGTCGCGAAGCGGTCAGTAGTCATAGCGGAGCTCCGCGGTCCAGGTCCGCTGGTTATAGGGATGGAAGTTCCAGTACGTGCGGTCGCCGAGGTTGTCGACGCCGACGGCGCCGCTCCAGTGCGCGTCGTGCGTATAACGCACCCGCGCGTCGGCCACGAGGAACGGGCTGGTGCCGGTGTACGTGCCGCTGTTCGTGTCGGCGTTGTCGAGCGTGTTGAACTGCCGGCCGCTGTAGCGCAGTGCACCGGTGAAGCTCCAGTGCTCGCCCGGGTGGTAGGTCGCCACCATGTTCGCGCGCCAGCGCGGCACGCGCGGCTGCCACTGGCCTTCGCTCGCGGGGAACGCCGCGTTCTCGGTGATGATCGACTGGGTGAACGTCGCGCTGGCATTCACGTCCAGCGCGTCGAGCCCGACGCCCGTCAACTCCGTCGCCACCTCGACGCCATCGGTGCGGATGCGGCCGACGTTCTGGATGCTGGTGACGTTCGGCACGCTGCGCACGTCGGTCTGCGAATACAGCGCATCGCGCGTCGTCTCGTGGAACCACGTGGCGCGCACGCGGCCCAGGGCGACGGTCTTCAACCACGACAGCTCGGACGTGACCGACGTTTCCGGCTTCAGGTTCGGGTCGTTGTTGACGATCGTGTCCGTCGCGATCGTGCCCTGGTACAGCTCGCTGACGGTCGGGAAGCGCACCGCGCGGCCGATCGACGCCTTGAGCGACCAGTCCGCGTCCGGCGTGTACTTCAGCGCGGCCTTGGGCGAGATTGCCGTCTCGCTGCGATCGTCGAAGCCGAAGGTGGTCGTCGCATTGGAGAGCCGGCCGTCGCGTGCGGCCCAATGCTCGGCGCGGGCGCCGACGCTGAGCGTCCAGGTGGGATCGATCGTCCAGGTGTCCTGCGCATAGGCGCTGCGCAGCGTGGTGGTGCCGCCGAACGCCGAGAAGCGCGACTCGGCCGCTCCGTCGCGCCAGTCGCTCGTGTTCGACACCTCGGTGTCGAGGACATAGCGGTCCGACTGCAGGCCGAATTCGACGACGTGCGTGGTGTCGGGCTTCCACGTGACATGCGCGGTCGCGGTCGTCCAGCCGGTGCCCTCGCCGTCGGCGATGCGGCCGGCGCCGCCGTTGCGGGCGGCCGGCAGCGCCACCAGCGGCGAGCGCACGCGGTCGCGCACGTAGTCGAACCGGCTGGCCGCCAGCGTCCAGTTCCATGCGCCGCGGCCGCTCTTCTTCAGCGAGAGCGCCTGCATGCGCTGCAGCTGCTCGGCCGCCTGCAGCGAGATCGCCGTCGGCGCCAGCGTGTAGCGCCGCCCGTCGATCCCCACGGTGCCGCTGTAGACCGGCGTGCCCGCGGCGTCGCGCAGGTAGGTCTCGCCCTGCCGTTCCGCGTCGTTGCGCCACTGGCCGAGCACGTAGCTCAGGCGCATGTCGTCGGCGACGTCGTAGGCGAGCTTCAGCTTGGCCTGGTCCTGGTGCGTGGTCCCGATGCCGGTCGCGCCGACCACGTACCAGGGCTGGCCGCGCGGATTCACGTCGGCGATGGCGCCGGTGACCGGCGTTGCGCTGCCCGCGGTGCCGCTGGCCGCGAGCAGCGTGGCGAAGGTGATGGGATGCGACTGGCTGTCGAGATGCCCCACCGACAGCCAGCCGGACAGACGGCCGCGCCGGTCGCCGAGCGAGACGCTGGTCGACGTCGCGTCGAAGCGGTCGCGCGTGCCGAACAGGTGCGAGTCCTCGAACGAATAGCCGAGCTTGGCGTGCGCCTCGAAGCGCTCGGGCATCCGCGTCACGTAGTCGACCACGGCGCCCACCGAGTTGCCCGAATACGCAGCCGAGAACGGCCCGTACAGCACGTCGACCCGTTCGATCTCCTCGGGGTTGACCATGCCCCAGCGCGGGCTGAACGCGTAGCCGTTGCCCAGCAGGTTCGACAGCAGGATGCCGTCCGCGTACACGAGCGAACGCGCGCTGTTGCCGGTGCCGGAGGCGCGCGTGGCGAGCACGGCGTGGTCGTAGTCGCCGATGTAGCGCTTGCGGACGAGCAGGCTCGGCATGTACTTCAGCGCGTCCTCGGCGTCGTGGCAGTTCACCTGCGCCTGGATCTCCTGGCGGGTGATGCCGGCGAACGTGGTCGGGATGCGCGTGGGCAGCGACGTCAGGCGGAGTCCGCGAACGAAGACACGGGCGAGCGTGGCTTCGGGCTGCGGCGTGGCGGTCGCGACACGCGTGTCGACGGTATCGGCCTCGGCGGCGGATGCGTCGGGCGTCGGCGGCGCGGCGAGCGCCAGGACGGGGGTCGCGAGCAGCAGGCCAATGGCGGCGGCGAGGGTGGCGCGACGGAACGCGCGGTTCGAAACGGTATTCATGGGACTTTCCCCGGGACGAATGCGTGCGCCCGGCGCGGCGCGCCGAGGACGTTCGTCGATCACTGGTGCGGCCGGAGCCGCGCGGCGTCAGGCGCGGTGCACGCGCGGCGGACCGCGCGAACCGAGCGTCCAGGCCGAGGACGCGGCTGCCGGTGCGGACGCACGCGGCGCAAGCGACAGCGGCGCATGCGGCATGCGCGCGACCGCGGTCACCGCCGGCGTGGGCAGGCCGGCACCGGCCTGCAGGACGCAGTAGTCGCAGCCGCCGTCATCGTGGCGCGAGGGCATCCGCTCGCCGGCTGAATGCGCGGGCGCGCCGCCGTCGTGCGGCATCGCGCCGTCGTGCGCGGTCATCGCCACCACCGCAAGCGTCGTCGACGATGCGGTGAAGATGCGCCCCGCCGCCGGCAGCAACGCGAGCAGCAGCGTCGCCACGAGGGCGAGCCAGGCGATGCGGCGTTGGCGGACGGGGTACATGCTGCGAATTATCCGGAGCACGTACGTCGCTACCTTGATGTCGATCAAGTGAGTCGATCACGTGCGCGGAGAGTGACGTGCGTCGCGCTCGACATGCGGTCGCAATGAGGGGCATTGCGACGAACGCGGCGCGCCGTGCGGGGGAAACCGCGTGGACGCGCAGCGATCGCTGCGGCCGCGGGACCGCGTCGCGCGGCCATGCAGGACGAACACGATCGCGACGTCGGGCAGGCGTTCACGCCCGCGCGGGCAGGACGTCATCGCATCGTCGGCGCCCCACGGCAGCGCACCGCTCTGCCGGAGCGCCTACGACTAGTGGCGCATCAGCACCGGACGCGTGGCGTGCGCGAGGACGTGCCGGGTGACGCCACCCAGCACCCATTCGGAGAGCCGCGCGTGGCCCCAGGCGCCCATCACGAGCAGCCCGGCGTCCAGCGTCTCGACGGCCGCCAGCAGCGCGGCGCCGGTGCCATCGCCGCCGTCCCCGGCCTCGATCGGCCGGATCTCGGCTCGCGGCAGGTTGCGCGCGCACCAGCGGGCGAGGTCGGGCCCCGGCGCCAGCGGCGGCAGGGCACGGCGGGCGCCGTCGAGCACGACCACGCGGCCGGCGCGGGCGAGGAACGGTTGCGCGCCATGCAGGGCGCGCGCGGCGCAGGGCGAACCGTCCCAGGCCACGGCCACCGTCTCGAAGTCGGGGCCGGGGCTCGCGCCCGGCGGCAGCACCATCACGGGCACGCCGGCGTTCACCACGATGCGGCCCACCCCGCCGGGCCCGGCCCATGGGTCGATGTCCGCCCGGTCGAGCCGGACGACCAGCAGGTCATGCCAGGCCGCGGCCTCGCGGATCACGTGCGCGGCGTCGCCGGCCGCGCAGATCCAGGCGGGCTCGCGCGCGCCGATCGCGGTCGCCCACGCGGTGAACGCGCCGGCGCGGGCCTGCGCCTCGCGCAGCTGGCGCGACATCTCGAGCGCGGCCGCGGCCGCGAGCATGCCGGGGTCGTAGGGCGACAGCGGCGGCAGCCCGACGGGCACGACGTGCACCGCGGTCAAGCCCCCGGCGAACGTGCGCGCCAGCCCTGCGGCCGCGGTGACGCCCTCGTCCCACGGGTCGAGGGACTGCGCACGAACCAGAACGTCCTTCATCGTCGAGCCTCCGATCGTCGACCGGTCGGTCGCCCGCGAAGCGGGTGGCGACGCGGCCGGTCGCGGCGCCGCGAAACTGACCGTCTCACTCCCGCGGCATGGGGCACTTGATCGAGATCAAGTCCGACGTGAAGGCGCTGTCGAGAATGGCGCAGCGTTCCGTCATTCCCACCTCGAAGGTCCCTCCATGACCGTTCTCGATGCCACCCAAGCGCCCTCCGGCGCCGCGCGACCCGCGGCGTCCACGAAGCCGCTTCCGGTGTCCTACAACGACCGCGTGGTCGTGCAGTTCTCCCTGGCGACGGTGCTCTGGGGCATCGTCGGCATGACCGTCGGCGCCCTCATCGCCGCGCAGCTGTACTGGCCCGACCTGACCCACGGCATCCCGTGGCTGAGCTACGGCCGCCTGCGCCCGCTGCACACCAATGCGGTGATCTTCGCCTTCGGCGGCTCCGCGCTGATGGCCACGAGCCTGCACGTGGTGCAGCGCACCTGCGGCGTCCGGCTGCTGTCGGACAGGCTCGCCTCGTTCGTGTTCTGGGGCTGGCAGCTCGTCATCGTGTCGGCGGCGGTGACGTTGCCGCTGGGGCTCACGCAGGGCAAGGAATACGCCGAACTCGAGTGGCCGATCGACCTGCTGATCACGGCCGTCTGGGTCGCGTACGCGGTGCTGTTCTTCGGCACGATCGCGAAGCGCGCCAACAAGCACATCTACGTGGCGAACTGGTTCTACGGCAGCTTCATCATCGCCGTCGCGCTGCTGCACATCGTCAACAACATCGCCATCCCCGCCGGCGCGTTCAAGTCGTACTCGGTGTACTCGGGCACGGTCGATGCGATGGTGCAGTGGTGGTACGGCCACAATGCGGTCGGCTTCTTCCTGACCGCCGGCTTCCTCGGGATGATGTACTACTTCGTGCCGAAGCAGGCCGGTCGCCCGGTGTATTCCTACCGGCTTTCGATCGTGCACTTCTGGGCACTGATCGCGGTGTACATGTGGGCCGGCCCGCACCACCTGCAGTACACGGCGCTGCCGGACTGGGCGCAGTCGCTCGGCATGGTGTTCTCGCTGATCCTGCTCGCACCCTCGTGGGGCGGCGCGATCAACGGCGTGCTCACGCTGTCCGGCGTCTGGCACAAGCTGCGCACCGACCCGATCCTCAAGTTCCTCATCGTCTCGCTCAGCTTCTACATGATGAGCACGTTCGAGGGGCCGATGATGTCGATCAAGACGGTCAACTCGCTGTCGCACTACACCGACTGGACGATCGGCCACGTGCACGCCGGCGCGCTGGGCTGGGTGGCGATGATCACCGTCGGCTCGATCTACGCGATGCTGCCCAAGCTCGTCGGCGTCGAGAAAATGCATTCGACGAAGGCGATCGACACGCACTTCTGGCTGCACACCGTGGGCGTCGTGTCCCGTACGTGGTCTTCGCCTCGGCGAAGCCGTAGTCGATATCGGCGCGAAGGGTGTGAAGCGGCACGCGGCCTTCG